>DATJJL010000262.1:0-2366 GCA_035492155.1 Ramlibacter sp.
CCTGACGGGTCGTGGAGTCCATGGGCTTCCCTAGAAAGGCGGCAGGCCGGCCGCGGTTGCGGCGTTTTCGATAGGCACGGCGAATCCGATGCCGATGAACGTGCGTGCCGGTGTCGGGTTGAGGATGGCGGTGACGATGCCTACCACTTCGCCGTTCATCGTGACGAGCGGCCCACCGGAGTTGCCGGGGTTCGCCGCCGCGTCGAACTGGATGAGGTTCGTCATCTCCTGCTTGCCCTCGGGCGAGCGGAATGATCGCTTCAGGCCCGAGACGACGCCGCCGGAAGCCGACGGGCCGATGCCGAAGGGGAAGCCCACGGCCATCACCTTGTCGCCGGGCGCGAGGTCAGCCGTCGATCGCATGGTGGCAGCGATCATGTCGTCGGGAATCTTGCTGGCCTGCAGCACGGCGAGATCGTTTTCGGGTTGCACGCCGGTGATGGCGGCGTCGGACTCGAGGCCGTCGAAGAAGGTGACCTTCACATGGTCCGAGCCGGAAACGACGTGCAGGTTGGTGAGGATCACGCCCTTGTCGACGATCACGACGCCGGTGCCCACGCCTTGTTCGATTTCGTCGTCGTCCTTGCCGTCGTCGGTGGCATCGAGCGCGGGGCCGAGCGATTTCGGCTTCGCGCCCTTCAGGCCCGCATGCGCTTTTTCCATCGCTTCCTTCACGCGGCTTTTCTTCACATAGCTCACCACGCGCACGACGGAGGGACGCACGTTGTCGTACGCCTTCGCGTATTCGGACGGAAGGTCCTTCGTCGCGATTGTCCTGAGCACGGCCTTGTCGATGTCGTCCTGCGTGATGCGGCGCGGCGGGGGCTGGACCACCACGGTGAGGCTCACGCCCAAGGCGATGGCGAGCAGGAGGATCGCGGACCAGAGAAGGCGAGGGCTCGAGAAATCGAAGCGCACGCGCCGCGTTGTTTCGGCCGCAGCGACGGCCGGTTCGGGCTGAGCCTCATCGACCGGGGGACGTGACCGGCTGGAGCTGTAAAGGGCTGGCCTGCGCATTGGGAAACTGAAGGGCTCGTGCGCACACGGTAGCACGGTTTCGAGCGGTGTGCACGTAGGAGAGCACAGCTCCTTCAGGCATCATGGCCGGATGGCCGACTGGGTCGATACGCACTGCCATCTCGACGCGCCGGAGTTCGCCGCGGACCGCGCCGAAATGCGCGAGCGCGCGCGCCGTGCCGGTGTTTCGCATTGCATCATTCCGGCGGTGAATGTCGCCAACTTCGCGGCCGTCCGCGACCTGGCGCACGCAGGCCGCGACAGCTACGCGCTCGGCATCCACCCGATCTGCACGCCCGATGCAGCGGATGAGGATTTGCACCGGCTGGATGAGGCGCTGCGCGCGGCCGCGGGCGACGAGCGGCTGGTCGCCGTCGGCGAGATCGGGCTCGACTATTTTTTGCCGCACCTCGATAGCGACCGTCAGGAATTTTTTTATCGCGAGCAACTGCTGCTTGCCCAACAGCACGACCTGCCGGTGATCGTGCACGTTCGCCGATCGGCCGACCAGCTCCTCAAGCACCTGCGCCGCATTCATGTGCGCGGCATTGCGCATGCATTCAACGGAAGCCTGCAGCAAGCTCAGGAGTTCGTACGGCTGGGCTTCAAGCTCGGCTTCGGCGGCACCGTCACTTTCGAGCGCGCGCAGCAAGTGCGGCGGCTCGCAGTGGAGCTGCCGCTGGATGCGATCGTCCTGGAGACGGATTCGCCCGACATTCCGCCGCACTGGTTGTATCGAACTGCGGAACAGCGTGCGGACGGTTCGCCGCAAGGGCGCAACGAGCCGGGCGAATTGCCGAGGATCGCGGCGGAGCTTGCGCAGTTGCGTGGGATCGATGTGGAGGCACTTGCGGTTGCTTCGACCAGGAATGCGGTTGAAGCGTTGCCGAAGCTTTCTGCGCTTCTTTCCTGAGTTGTCACCCCGGCGCAGGCCGGGGTCGTTGGCGGTCGATTCGGCATCGGGGGTAGCTCGCGTCAGGTGGTGCCCGGCAGCCGTCCTGCTGTACGGTCCTCGCTGTCGCGAGGACTTCGCAGGTCCAAACGCCACCGCGTCTTAGCGCGACATAACTCGTTGCGAGTTGGGCAAGCCCAACTCGCCACTCAAACAATGTCGCGAGTCAGATTGGATTGCGCTGCTGCGCGCTCACGCGCTCGCTGCTTGCGCCGCGGCGGCGTTTGAACCTGCCGTGACAGAAGGCGCGTCTGCCGAGCACCACCTGACGCGAGCTTCGTCATTGCTGTTGATCCACCCGTCACCCCGGCGCAGGCCGGGGTCGATGGCGATGGATGCAGCGCGATAGATCAATCGCCAACGATCCCGGCCTGCGCCGGGATGACGGATCAATCAC
>DATJJL010000263.1:0-10264 GCA_035492155.1 Ramlibacter sp.
CGTTCGCGAGCGCCTGGAAGTCCGACCGGACGCCTTTCGACTCGATGCCCAGAGGATCGTAGAAGGGATCCTTGTCGCGCACCATCGCGCGGAAGACCATCTCGTCGTAGCCGCCCTGCGCCCGCCCGAGGCCTCCGCCCATCCACGTCTCCATGAAAACGGCCGTGCCCTCGACATACCAGCGCGGCGCCGAAAAGCGCGGCGTGGTGAGGTAGTTGTAGAGGATGGTCTCCGGATTCGATGCCGATGCGCCGACCTTCCCCAGGAAGAAGCCGCGCCAGAACGCGTCCTCGGGCGAGGCGACATCCGCCTGCACGATGTGCACGAGCTCATGGTTCAACGTGGAATAGAAGCGCTCGCTGGCCGTGTTGGTCTCGAACGCGTGCGACGGCGGGGAGACCTGGAAGATGATGCGCGAATGCGGCGCACCGACGGCGCCGGCATTGCCATAGTCCGACCAGTCCATCAAAAGGACGGTGACCGGCTCCGACGGAGTCCAGCCGAAGCGCGCGCGCTGCCATTCCCAGGAGTTCTTGAAGGTCTGGACCGCGTGCGGCGCGAGAAAGCCCAGTGGATCGAAGTAGATGAAATGCGCTTGCGCCGTGTCGGTGCGCGACATGCCAAGCGGGTTGTCGGCCGCAGGTTGGGCAAATACGGCGAGGGGCAAGGCAAGCAAGCCCAGACAGAACCACCAGCGCGCCCTCATCGCCCACTCCTCGTTCTTGTCGTGAGTCGCGAGGATAAACAATCAACGCAACAAAGCAAACTGCCCGCGCGAGGCGGGCAGTCCTTGCCGAAGCTGGAGATGCTTACTTGGCGCCGTTGTTCGCGCCGTTGTTGGCCGCAGCGTTAGCGGCATTGTTCGCTGCAGCATTGGCTGCATTGTTCGCCGCCGCGTTGGCACCATTGTTGGCAGCGGCGTTGGCACCGTTGTTGGCAGCGGCGTTGGCACCGTTGTTGGCAATCGCGTTGGCGCCGTTCATTGCGCCGTTCATGGCTCCGTTGTTGGCGCCGTTCATTGCGCCATTGTTAGCGCCGTTCATCGCCCCGTTGTTGGCGCCGTTCATCGCGCCATTGTTGGCGCCGTTATTGGCCCCATTGTTCGCGCCGTTATTGGCGCCGTTGTTCGCGCCATTGTTCGCCCCATTCGCGGCCTGGCCCGACACGCCCGAAATGGCCGTCGACGTCGAAGCACCACCGGAGCCGGGCGCCTGCACATTGGCCTGGTTCTGCTGCCCGGAGCGATAGCGCTCGGCCGGGGCGATCGTGCCCGCGGTCTGGCCGTTGCCGGCCGGAAAGTTCGTCTGCATGGCCACCACGATGAGTGCCGCAGCGGCAACCGCACCGCCGGTGAGGACTCGGGAACGCGTGGTGCTCAGGAAACCCTTCTTCGCTTCGCTCATGAAATTCTCCTCGTTGAAAATCTTCGACAGGAAAGCTTGCAATGCATCTACGGACGGCCGGCGAGAAAGTTGGGCCGCGCGCCGCGGATTCTGTCCGGAAAGCGTGACGTTCGCCATGACCGAGCGGGCCAGCTCCGCGGGTGGTTCGATCTGCGGCAGTGCAGCAACGACGGCAGCCATCGTGCGGACCCGTTCGAACTCCGCCTGCAGCGCCGGGTCGTTGGCCGCCAGGGCCTCGAACTCGCGGCGCTCGTCGGGCGAGGCCACGCCGTCCACCACGGCGTTCATCAGCAGTTCGCCACGGTTCGGGTTCACTGGAACACTCCTCGCAGGTCTTCGAGTTGCGCGGCCAGCCGGCGGCGCGCCTCGAACAGGCGCGATTTCACGGTCTTCTCGTCGACGCCGATGATGACGGCCATCTCGGCGTAGCCGCATTCGGCGAAGTGGCGCAGCGTGATCACGACGCGGTCGTCCGTTTTCATGGCCATCAAGGCGCGATGCACTCGAAAGCCGGCGGCGCCGGCTTCGAAAGCGAACTCGGGGTCGTCCCCGACGGGCGCGGAAAAATCCGAATCCTCATCGAGCGGCTCTTCGCTGCGCGTGCGGCGAAGCACGTCGATCGATTCATTGATCGCGATGCGATAGATCCAGCTGAAGAATCGGTACTTCGGGTCATAGTCGTCCAGTTTCTCCACGATCCTCAAAAAAACGGACTGCGCCACGTCGCTCGCATCGTCGCGCGTCCCCAGCAGGCGGTACGCCGCGTTGTAGATCGGCTTCTGGTAGCGGGCCACGATCTCGCGAAACGCGTCGTCGTCGCCGGCCCTGAAGCGCGCCAGGAGCTGCGCGTCGACCTCGTCTCCGTTGGAACCAATTACGGGCGAGGGCATGGGAAGTTGGTTCCTATTCGTCCGATTCGATCTGCAGGATGTTGTCGAACCCGGAGTACTTGAAGATGTCGCGGATGTGGCGGTTCACCTTGGTGAGCCGCAGCTGGCCTGCATGGGCCATGAGCCGCTTCTGCGTCTTGAGCAGCACGCCCAGCCCCGCGCTGGAGAGGTATTCGAGGCCGGAGCAATCCAGCACCACACTGCCTTCGGCGCGATCGAGAAAAGCCTGCGCCGCACCCGCCTGCGCTGCGTCGAGGCGGCCGCAGATGCGTACGGTGCCGTCGGGATTGGAGTCGAGGGTCAGCATGCTGTCTTCCTGAAGCTTGTGCGCCCCGTGCGAGTCGGCGCATCGTACTCGTAGTCGATCGAATCGACCATACGGCGAATGAGGTGCAAGCCCAGGCCGCCCGGGCGGCGGTCGGCTGCACCGCGGCTCACGTCGACATCGGGCGCTTCGGTGACGTCGAAACGGTCGGCGCCCGGGTCGACCAGCACCACCTCGATGCCGCTTCCTGCCCCGCGCAGTTCGATGCGGATGTCCTGGCGGCTCATGTTCCCGTACTTCACCATGTTGGTGAACAGCTCCTCGATGGTGAAGTCCACCGCATAGGCCAGGCTGTCGGCAATGCCGTTGTCCAGGAAGAACTCGCGGCGGAACGCCACCGTTGCGGGGATCGAATCGAAGCTGCGGGCGAACCATCTGCCCGACGCGGGCATATCGCGCTTGACGAAGAGCAGCGTGATGTCGTCTTCCTGCGGCACGTCGCCCGCGAACTGCGCCAGGCCGGCGAGCACCTTGTCGGTGAGCCCGCGTGCACCCGCGAAACGATTGGCGCCCACGATCGCGGCCACGCGATCTTCGCCGAACATCTCCTGCTCGCCGTTCGCGTATTCGTAGACGCCGTCGGAGATGAGCACGAGGATGTCGCCGGGCGCCAGCAACATCTTTACTGCTTCTCGCACCGACGGCGCCGGCATCGCCCCGAGCGGAAAGGTCGTGGGCCGATACGTCCTGCACTCGCCCTGCGCCGCCGAGAAGTGCAGGATCGGCGCCTGGCCCGCGCTGTGATACCGCAGGACGTGCGTCGCAGGGTCGAGCACTCCGATGAAAGCCGTGATGAAACGGTCGTCCGGCATCACCTCGCCGAGCTGGTTATTCAGGTGCAGGACGGCCGCATCGATGTCCGCGCCAAGGCGCATCGCCATGCGCAGCATCGCGTGCATTTGCGTGATGTGCAGCGCGGGCGCCAGGCCGTGGCCTGTCGCGTCGCCGAGCACGAGCACCACGCCTGCGGGAACACAAGACACGTCGAAGGTATCGCCGCCCGTGCGATCCGCGGGGCGCGACATGCCGTACACGTCGTAGCCTTCGATCTCGGGCATCGTGGCGGGCAGCGTGCCCGTCTGCACCTCGCGGGCCATCTCGATCTCGCGGCGCATCTTCTCGCCGTCGATGAGGTCTTCGATCATCCGTGCGCGCTGCAAGGCCACCGCGCACTGCGCAGCAAGCGACGTCGCCATCGACTCGTCGGCTTCGTCGAAAACACCGTCCTTCTTGTTCAGGACCTGCAGCACGCCGACGAGGACGTCCTTGTGGTCCACGAGCGGAAGCGTGAGCATGCAGCGCGTGCGGTAATGGGTCTTGCGGTCCAACGCGGGATTGAAGCGCGGGTCGGCATAGCAGTCGCGCACATTGATCACTTGCCGCCCTTGTGCGCAGCTGCCGACGATGCCTGAGTCGGCCGGGACGCGCACCTGCTCCATGCCGGTGGACACCTGGAGCACGAGTTCATGCGCCGCCCGGTCGTAAAGCCAGACGGAGCCTCGTTCAGCGTCGAGCACTTCGGTGGCTGCGCCGATGACCTCCTGGAGCATGGTCGTGAGGTCGACCGGCGCAGCAAGGCGCCGCGTCACGGCAAGGAGAGGCTCGATTTTCATTCACGCCCCTCGCGCGAACGCGGGCTGGACGAGGCTAGTCGACCAGCCTGGCTGCCGAGACGATCAATGCGCGCATGGCCGCAGGCTGGAAATAATCGACGGACAGGGTGATGTCGTAATGCTCCGCCAGCTCCTGCTTCACGTCATAGAAGCGCTCGAGGTAGGCGGCCCTGGCGGCATCGCTTTCGCGAATTTCCTCGGCCGCTTGCCTCGGGCTGGCTCCGCCACTGGTCAGCGACCACTTGGTGACCCGGCCGAACTCCGAGCCGGTGATCAGCACGCGCAGCAGTTGCCTGGATCGCGCAAGCGCGTAGGAGGCAGCGTGCGCGACGATCACGACGTTGCCTTCCTTGGCCGTGTCGAGAATGGCTTCGCGGATCAGGTCGCGCATCTTGTCGCTGGGACGTCGCGCTTCCTTGCTATTCGTGATGTAGGCCGCCAGATCGGAGCCGGCGTCGGCGATATCGACGACCACCTGCTTGAGGAAGGATTGCCGCCGCTCGGAACTGGCGACCTCCGCCGCAGTGAGGTGCTTCATCTCCGCCGCCCGCGCAACGATCTCCTCGTCGACGTAGCGAAAGCCCAAATCCGCGGCGACTTCCTTGGCTATCGACTCCGCCCCCGTGAACATCGCACGGGAAATGCAAACCACCTTCGCGACCATGCTGACCTCCGGTGTATATAGCGCCGGGATCGTAGCAAGACTTGCCTGAACAGGAAAGGGAGGCAAATTTCACAGGAACCGCGGCCGCACCGCCGGAAGCGGGCGATTAGTCGGCCCCGGTTCGCTGTGAAATTCGTAAATTCAGTCCCAGTCGCGACGGCCATCTTCGTAGTGCCGGCGCTGCCATTGCGCGCGTTCCCATTGCTCGTGGCGCCAGTGTTCGCGGCGCCATTCCTCGCGGCGCCATTGCTCCCGGCGCAACTGCTCGCGCTGCCAGCGCCAGTCGTAACCCGGGTTGACGTAGACCTGCGCAGGCGCGACATACGCGCGTTCCTGTACGACGTAAGCCGGCGCGGGCACGCCAAGCGAGAAGTACACGTCGGTGCGGGCATGCGCGGCTTGTGCGATGCCGATCGTGCCGAACGCGACGGCTGCGACGGCAGCGGCCTTGGCGATGAGAGGGTGCTTCATGAGTGACTCCTGCGGTTTGGGGTGAAGTCATCTTCGCTGCCGGGCCATGAACGAATGCTGAACGGAACGCAACTCGAATTCACGCGGTGGAAAGCGTGATGTCGACACTGGCGCCGCCAAGCTGCGAGCGGCCGAGCCGAAGCTCGCCCCCGTGCGCGCGAACGATCTCGTCGACCACGGCCAGGCCCACACCGTGACCCGGCACGCGCTCGTCGCCGCGCACATGCAGCTTGAGCACGTCGCTGGTGTCCGCAAAGCCCGGCCCGTCGTCCTCGACGCACAAGCAGAGCCGGTCGCCGACTCGCCATGCGCGCACGATCACCTGTCCGTGCGACCACTTCGCCGCGTTGTCCATCAGGTTGCCAAGCAGCTCGAACGCTTCGCCTTCCTCGACGCGCCACGATAGTTCCGGGTCGCAGCGCACCTCGAAAGCAACGCCCTTGTCCGCATAAACCTTGGCCAGCGATGCACGGATGCGCTCGATCAAGTGCGCGAGCTGCAATGCGGGAGCGAACACAGCGCCGCCACCGGCCGTCGCACGGGCAAGCTGGTGCTGCACGATGCCGTCCATGCGCGAGACCTGCTCTTTCACCACGCCCGGCAACTGCGCCGTATCGTCGGCCGAACTTCGCAGGACCGCGAGCGGCGTCTTCAGGCTGTGCGCCAGATAACTCAGCGCCTCTTTGTAGCGGGACTGCCGGATGCGCTCGCCGCGCACCAGCTCGTTGATGTTGTCGGTGAGCAGCGCGATCTCCGCAGGGTAGCGGCCGCGGATGTCGTCCTGGCGGCCCGATTCCAGCTCGCGCACTTCGCGCGTGACGCGAGCGAGCGGAGCGAGCGCCCATTGCAGCAGCAGCGCCTGCGAGACGAGGAGCACGACCGCCGTGCCGCCCAGCCAGGACCACAGCGTGCGCACGAATGCGGCGCCTTCGCGCTCGAGCGGCGCTGCATCTTCGAGCACGGAAAGGGCAAGCGGCACTTGCGACGAACCCGCACTCCAGCGCACCTCGTACGCCACAGCGAGAAAGGTAGTCGCGCCGCGAGACACCGCTTCGAAACGCCAGTGGCCGATGCCATCCGAGGCGACGAAAGGAAGATCGAGGCCCACGCTCGATGGCGATCGCCAGTTCTCCTTGTGCGCCGGATTCGACACGCTTGCATACAGCCCCGATGCCGGCAGCGAAAGCCTCGGCTCCGGAAACGAAGGCGGCATCACGAGCTTGCCGTCGGCGTCGAGTTCCGCGCCTGCGAGCAGCAGGTACACGGTGGCCTGCAGCCGAGCGAACTGCGCGCTGCGCACGCTGTCCTCGTGCGCCCGTTGCACCGCATAACCCGCCAGCGCGAGAAACGCGAGCAGCACGGCCACCGATCCCACGACCAGCCGAGCGCGGATCGAGATCGCGCGCTTCATTCCAGCGCGAAGCGATAGCCGCGACCGCGCACGGTTTCGATGGGCGCGAGATCGCCGGCCGGATCGAGCTTGCGGCGCAGGCGCCCCATGAGCACCTCCACCACGTTGCTGTCGCGGTCCTCGTCGTGCGGGTACAAGTAGTCGGCCAGCTCCTGCTTGCTCACCACGCCCGGACGCTGGCGCACGAGGTATTCGAGCATGCGGTATTCGTACGCCGTGAGTTCGACACGCTGATCGTGCATGCGCACAGCCCCCGCCGTGAGGTCGATCGCGAGGGGCCCGGCCCGCAGCACGTTCGTCGCCGATTGCGCCAGGCGCCGCAGCAGCGCCTTCACTCGTGCCGCCAGCTCGGGGTATTCGAAGGGTTTGGTCAGGTAGTCGTCCGCGCCCGCTTCGAGACCGGCCACCTTGTCCTGCCAGCTGCCGCGCGCCGTGAGAATCAGGATGGGCAGCTTGCGCCCTTCGGCGCGAAGCGCCTGGACGAGCGCGATGCCCGACAACTTCGGCAGCCCGAGATCGACGATCGCGAGATCCACCGGGTATTCGCGCGCCTGGAACAAGCCTTCCTCACCGTCTGCGGCCTGGTCGACGCGATAGCCGTCTTTCTCGAGCTTGAGTGCCAGCGTGAGCCGCAGCGGCGCTTCGTCTTCGACCAGCAGGACGCGCACGATCCGCGCTCCCGGTCACACGACCCGGCCCGAAGCCACGTCGACGAGCACTACCTTCACTTCGCCCTGTGCGGTGAGCAGTTTCACGCGCCACACGGCGCGGCCGCCCGACTGCGCCTTGTCGACGGACAGCACACGGCCTCCTCCTGCGCGCACGGCGACGGCGGCGGCATCGTCGCGGCTCGCATCCGCCCACGACGGCGCTGAGCCGAGGAGCAGCACGCCAGCGAGAAAAAGCGCGGACTTGTTCATTCGGCCTATCGTAGCGAACGCCGCTGAACCGCGGCTGAACGGAACTGCCGCGTTACGGCGTCAGGTCGAGCGACCCGCGCATCGCATCGGCCTGGGCAGCCGACGGCGTGACGAAGTGGAACGTCGCTCCGACATCCAGCGCGTTCGCCAGTGTCGGGCTCGGCTGCTTGAGGCCTGCGAAAAGCGCAGTGGCGTGCTTGCCCGCATCGGCGCCCGCGTCGGGCCGCAAGTACAGCCCGTAGCCCCAGCTCGCGTTGTGCGTGGGCGCGACGAGCAGGCGCGCGTTGTGGATTTTCGGATCGCCGCCGATCTGCGATTTCATGCTGGCCGCCTTGGCACTTTGCACGCGCGTGATCACGCCGACCCAATGATCCGGGTGCCATTCGAAGGCGGCTTTGGTGGGCAGATAACTTTGTCCGAGCCCCGTTTGCGGCTTCACGTCGACGACCGTGCCGCAGATCTTTTCCGCCTTGACGAGCGCCGTGGTCACGCCGCTTTTGATGCCGAAGCACGTGGCCTGCTTGAGCTTCGCGAGCGCCTGGGTTTGCTCTTCGGGCTTCATGCTCGAAAGCTCGACCGGCTTGGGGTCGGCAGAAGAGCCGGGATCGGCCACGACAAGAATGCCCGCGCGGATTTCCTCCGTGTTGACGGCAACGGGGCGATAGCCCGAAGCAAGACCCACCACCGGATTGCCGTACACCCAGCAAGGCGGGCGGGCACTCTTCACGGCCGCGAGCGCTTCGCCCAGGTTACTGATGCTGACCACGGGCGTCACGGGCAGCCCGGCGCGCGCGAGGAATGTGCCGAGCTCGTTGGCGGCCCCCGCAATCTGCGGCGTGCCTTTGCCCTGGATCACTTGCGGATTCAGGTAGATGCCGCCTTCGCATGCCGGCGCCGAAGCCGCCCACGAGCAGGAGGTGATCAAGAATGCGGTCGCCCAGAGCTTGCCGGTTTGCATCGCGTGTCCCCTGTTATGACAAACGGCAGCGTAGCTCATCGATCGCGCGCCGCAAAGATCGGAAATCAGGGTTCTAAAGCTGGCGCGGCAGGCGGATCGAAAATTCCGCACCAGGATGAGGCCGAGGTACGGCCGCCGCGCGCGCACCGCACAGCGTTTCGACCAGTGCCCCGGCATCCACGGGCAACGAGTCGCCGCGCCAGGCGACATGCTGGTCGTCCCGGACGATGACGAGCTTGTGGCGATACGCCGGCGGGGCAATGCCGGCAGGCAGGTCCAGCACCTTCAATGGCATGCCGCGCGCAGCCGCGGCATTCGACAACTCGCCGATCGAAGCCCGGTCATCGAACCGCAGCAAGGTGTAGGCGGGGCCGAAAGCATCGTAGAGCGATATATCACCGGGCAGCCAGAAATGCGGCGCCCGGCAGCCGGGCACGGTCGACGCGGTGAAGTCGCCCATCGTGTAAGGCGGTGGCGTCTCGCCGTCGGTCACGATGATCGGCGAGCCTTCGTAGAAATAGCCGAAGTTCAGCCCGGCACAGCAGAACTGCTGGACGTTCAGCTCGTAGGCTTCGCGGCCGATGCGTTCGCGCTCGCGCTGTCCCGCGTCGTCCTGCGCTTCGATGTTCGCGGGAACGGCGCTGCGCGCGCGGATCATCTTGGCCGCATGGTCCATCGCGAATTGCGACACCTGCTGCGTGATGGGCTGGCGCTCCGCTTCGTAAGCATCGAGCATCGCATCGCCGCCCCAGCCTTGCAGGACGGCGCCGATCAGCCACGTGAGATTCAGCGCGTCCGCGATGCCGGCGTTCATGCCGTAACCCGCGTACGGCACCCACAAGTGCGCGGCATCGCCGGCGATGAACACGTTTCCATCGCGGAAGCGATCGGCCACAAGCCGGCGCCCGACCCAGTCCTCCTTGCTGATCACCTCGTACTCGAATTGCGCGTCCACCCCCAGGATGTTTCGGATCGACCCGTCGCGGTCGACGGAGTCGAACTCGGGCTCGCTCGGGTTCAGGTGGTTGTGCACCAGCCATGTTTCATGGCCGTCGATCGCGAAAGCGGTGCCGCAACGCCGCGGGTTCACGGCGTACGTGCACCACGCGACCTTGCCGGGGACGAGCGAGCGCAAGCGCGGGGCGCGGATATACGTCGACTGCACGCGCTGGATCACGGGCGTGCCTTCCAGCTTCGCACCGATCGCCTTTCGGACGGCCGAACTGCCGCCATCGCAGCCTATGAGAAAGCGCGCATCGATACGCATCTCCTCGCCCGATTGCAGGTCCAGCGCACGCGCGTGAACGCCTCGCGGGTCCTGCGAGAAATCCGTCACCTGCGTGCGATTGAGAAGACGCACACCGGGCAGATGCGCGGTGTGTTCGAGCAGGATGGGTTCGAGGAAAAGCTGGTTGATGCGATGCGGCGGCTCGGGCGTGGGCCACCATGTGTCGGGACCTTCGCGCGAGGTGTATCGCTCGCTGCGGGGCGGGATGGTGATGCGCGACAGCTCGGTGCCGGTCACGCTGGTGCGGAACACCACGTCGTTCGGGAAGTCCGCGGGCAGCCCTGCGCCCCGAAGCTTGCCTGCAACGCCCAGCCGGCGGAA
>DATJJL010000264.1:0-5751 GCA_035492155.1 Ramlibacter sp.
GTGTAGTCCCAGTACTCCTCGAGCGATTCGCCCTTCTTCGCGAACACGGGCGTGCCGGTCACGGCGATGGCGGCGGCAGCGTGGTCTTGCGTCGAGAAGATGTTGCACGACGCCCACCGCACCTGCGCGCCGAGCGCTTGCAGCGTTTCGATCAGCACGGCGGTCTGGATGGTCATGTGCAGCGACCCGGTGATGCGCGCGCCCTTGAGCGGCTGGGTCTTCGCGAACTCTTCGCGGATCGCCATGAGGCCCGGCATTTCGGTTTCGGCGATGCGGATTTCCTTGCGGCCCCAGCCGGCGAGCGACGCGTCGACGATCGCACTGTCGACGGTGGGTTTGAGAACGGCGTTCATCGTGACTCCTGAATGTTTCGAGGTGCCACCGCACGGGCGGGAGAAATAAAAAAGCTCACCGCACGGACAGTGGGGTGAGCGTCGTTGCGAAGGTTTCCGAGCCTGACACCGCGCAGGTGTTGCAACGCTCCTCGGATGGGCTGAATTATAGATTACAAAGGGGGAAATGGCCGCAGCCACACCCGCCACCACACCGCCCATCGAGCCCATGCTCGCCAAGATCGCGGATGAGCTTCCGGCGGCGGAAGGCTTCATCTTCGAGCCCAAGTGGGATGGCTTTCGCGCCATCGTTTTTCGCACCGGCAACGAGGCCTACATCCAGAGCCGCGACCTTCGTCCGCTCAACCGCTATTTCCCCGAACTGGAGCGCGCGTGCATCGAGCGCCTGCCGAAAGGCTGCGTCATCGATGGCGAGATCGTCGTGCTCGGCGCGAACGGGCTGGACTTCGATGCGCTGCAGCAGCGGCTGCATCCGGCGGCGTCGCGCGTCGCGAAGCTCGCGAGCGCGACGCCGGCCTCCTTCGTCGCGTTCGACCTTCTCGCCGCCGGCGGCCGCTCGACGATGAAACTGTCTCAGGGCGAACGCCGCTTGCGGCTCGAGCGATTGCTGCAAAGCGTGCAGGCGCCGATCCACCTCACACCCGCGACGCGCGACCGTGCGCAGGCGCAAGACTGGCTCGAGCGCTTCGAAGGCGCCGGTCTCGACGGCGTCGTCGCAAAACCCGAAGCCGCGATTTACCAGCCGGGCAAACGCGCAATGCTCAAGATCAAGCACGCGCGCACCGCCGATTGCGTCGTGATCGGTTTTCGCTGGTATCGCGCTACGAAGGACGCGGTGGGCTCGCTGTTGCTCGGCCTGTACGACGAGCAAGGCGAGCTGCGCCACGTCGGCATCACGTCGTCGTTCAAGATGGACGAGCGCGAGCAGCTGGTCGGGGAACTCGCACCGCTGCGCACCGGCGAGGCGCCGCGCGAGCCGCAGGATCCGAGTCGATGGAGCACGGGCAAGGATCTGTCATGGGAGCCGCTTCGGCCCGAGCGCGTGTGTGAGGTGAAGTACGACCACCTGCAGGGCGATCGCTTTCGGCATGCCACGACATTCGTTCGCTGGCGCCCCGACAAGCCGCCCGAAGCGTGCCGTTACGACCAGCTCGAAACGGCCGCGCCTTACGAGATCGGGAAAGTCTTTCGCGCCGCGACCTAGTGGCCCATTCGACGCCGCTTCTGTTGCGGCGGATCGGCGGGAGCAGGGCAGCCCTTGTCGATGTTGTCGAGTGCCCCTGCGAGACCCTTGAGTTCGAGCTCGTGACGCATCGTGCCCTGGGGCCACGATGACACGCGCGCCGGGGCGCAGCGCAGACAGCCGCCCGAACAGCTCGTGCGTGCGATGGGACACGGCCGCGCAAAACGTGACGTCCGCGGCCGAGGCAAAATAACGGGTTCCCCCGGAGTTCCCTTTGTCCGCATCGCCTTTCGCCGCCGAAGTCCGGCGCCGCCGCACCTTTGCCATCATCTCCCACCCTGACGCGGGCAAGACCACGCTCACGGAAAAGCTGCTGCTTTTCTCCGGCGCGATCCAGATCGCCGGGGCGGTGAAGGGCCGCAAGGCCTCCCGCCACGCGACATCCGACTGGATGGAGATCGAAAAGCAGCGCGGCATCTCGGTCGCTTCGTCGGTGATGCAGATGCTGTATCACGACCATGTGATCAACCTGCTCGACACGCCCGGCCACCGCGATTTCTCCGAGGACACGTATCGTGTACTCACTGCGGTCGATTCCGCGCTCATGGTCATCGACGCGGCGAACGGCGTCGAAGCGCAGACGCGCCGCCTGATCGAAGTCTGCCGCCAGCGCGACACGCCCATCATCACGTTCGTCAACAAGATGGACCGCGAGGTCCGCGAGCCGCTGGACATCCTGGACGAGGTGGAGCGCGAACTCGGCATGCCATGCGTGCCGATGACCTGGCCGGTCGGCAAGGGCAAGACCTTCGGCGGCATCATGAATCTGCGCAAGCAGGCGATGACGGTGTTCGAATCCGGCAGCGCGCGCCGGCCCGATGAGTTCGAAACGATCGCCCTGGGCGACACCGCCAGGCTGGGGGAACGCTTCGGCCACGAATACGAGCACGCGGCTGAAAGCATGGAACTCGCCGTGGGCGCATCGCCCGAATGGAACCACGAGGCTTTCCTCGCCGCCAAGCAGACGCCGGTGTTCTTCGGCTCGGCCGTGAACAACTTCGGCGTGATGGAAGTGCTCGATGCATTGGTCGACCTTGCGCCCGCGCCCCGCCCGCGCACGAGCCACCTCATCTCGAACAAGCAGGTGCAGGACAAGATCGTGCAGCCCGACGACACCAATTTCGCCGGTGTCGTGTTCAAGGTGCAGGCCAACATGGATCCATCGCATCGCGACCGGATCGCTTTCGTACGCATGGCAGCGGGCAAGTACGCACCCGGCATGAAGCTGAAGGTGCAGCGCACCGGCAAAGAGCTGCGGCCGACCTCGGTCGTCACGTTCCTGTCGCAGCGGCGCGAAGCGGTGGACGAAGCTTACGCGGGCGACATCATCGGCTTTACCACGCACGGCGGCGTGCAGCTGGGCGACACGATCACCGATGGCGCGAACCTGCAGTTCACCGGCCTGCCCTTTTTCGCGCCCGAGCTGTTCCAGACGGTGATCCTGAGGAATCCGCTGCGCACGAAGCAATTGCAGCAAGGCCTCGCGCAACTCGGCGAGGAAGGCGCGATCCAGGTCTTCCGTCCGCAAATCGGCGGGCCGATGATGCTCGGCGCAGTCGGCCAGCTGCAGTTCGAAGTCGTGCAGCATCGCCTCAAGACCGAGTACGACTGCGATGTGCGCCTCGAGAATTCGCAATTCACCGGTGCGCGCTGGATCACCGCAGACACGCCGCAGGAGCTGAAGGCTTTCGTCGACGCATATCCGCAGCGCATGGCGCTCGACGCCGCGGACGCGCTCGCCTTCCTCTGCACATCGCCCTACGACGTGCGCCTGGCGCAGGAACGCTTCCCGAAGATCCACTTCCACCCACTGCGCGAACACGCCGGCCTCGCGCTGCAGAAAGCCAATGCTTGAACTGACCACCGACGCCCTGCGCGGCTGCGCGATCGAGGGCATCTTCACCGACATCGACGACACGCTCACCACCGAAGGCGAGATAACGGCGGATGCGCTGGATGCGCTCGCGCGCTTGCATTCCGCGGGAATTCCTGTCGTGCCGATCACGGGCCGCCCCGTCGGATGGAGCGAGCCGTTCGCGCGCGCATGGCCGGTAAAGGCGATCGTCGCCGAAAACGGTGCGGTGGCCGTGCTGCCGGATGGCCGCAAGATCTACCAGCAATCGTCGCTGGAGCGCGCCGCAAATTTCACGCGGATGCAAGCCGTCGCGGCGCGCGTGCTGCGCGATGTGCCCGGCGCACGACTCGCGCAAGACAGCGCCGGCCGCGAAACCGACATCGCCGTCGACCACAGCGAGTTCACGCACCTGCCGCAACCCGCGATCGAGCACGTGGTCAAGATCATGCGAAGCGCAGGAATGCAGGCCACCGTGAGCTCGATCCACATCAATGGCTGGTACGGCAGCCACGACAAGCTCGAAGGCGCGAAATGGATCGTGCGCGAGCTGTTCGGACGCAAGCTCGACGACGAAATCGATCACTGGGTGTACGTCGGCGATTCGACCAACGACGTGCTGATGTTCGAGCACTTTCCGCTCTCGATGGGCGTGGCGAACATCCGGCGGTTCGAAACCCAGCTTTCGCATGCGCCGAAGTGGATCACGCCGTCCGAGCGCGGCGCGGGTTTTGCGGAAGCGGCCGCGGCGATTCTTCAGGCGACGAGTTCGCGTTCTTCGATCGGTTGAGCGGCGCGCCGGGCAAGGCGCTCCCAGCACGCGTGCACGAACGTGTTCATGATGCGCGCGTAGCTCTCGTGGCAGCGCCAGCCCCATTCGGGGTGAAACTGAAATCCCCACGCGAAGAAGCTGTCATCGTGCCAGCGGAAAGCCTCGATGAGGCCGCAGTCCGCATGCGCCTCAGCCACCAGGCCATGGCCAAGCTCCTTGATGCCTTGCGAATGCAATGAACTCACCATGAACCTGCGCCGGCCGGTAATGCATTCGAGCTCGCCGCCGGGCACGGTTTCTATCCAATGGCGATCGGCATATTGCTCGTCGATCGTCTCGTGCTCCGGATCTTCCCAATGGATGACCGGACTGCCGCGCGACCGCAGTGACTGGTGCAGGCTTCCACCCATCGCCACGTTGAAGTCGTGGCATCCCCGGCAGAAGGCGATGATCGGAATGCGCCTGGCGATCGCGAGCCTGATCAGCGGTTGCGCCACCGCGTCGCGGTCGGGGTCGTAGCACAGCGCATCGGCTTTCTCGGGCTCGCCGTAGAGGCTCGGATGCACGTGCGTGGCCGAGCCGCCGAGCAGCACGCCGTCGATCGAATCGAGCAGCAGCGGGATGCGCTCCGCCGGCACACCGGGGAACGTGAGTGGTTGCAGTCCCATGTTGAGCAATGTGCGCGTGCCCGCTTCATCCATGACCGTGTACATCTGCGGTTTGCCGTTCTCGTTGCCGAGGAGGCGGTGGCTGGCGGCCACCCAGACGCAGGGCACGCGCTCGCTCTTCATTCGTCGGATCTCCGTTTTCGATGCTCGTTGCAGGCCTGCGCAAAGGCCTCGAGCGTGTTGGCATAGAAGGGATTCGTTTCGTGCTGCCACTCGGGGTGCCACTGCACGCCGTAGGCAAAGGCCGGCGCGTTCTCGACACGCACAGCTTCGACAAGACCATCCGGCGCGAACGCCTCGGCCTTGAGGTCGCGACCCAAGCGCTTGATTCCCTGCGCGTGCAGCGAATTCACCTTGACCTTGGTGCCGCCGGCCCAGCGTGCGAAAGCGCTCGACGGCAACAGCTCGATATCGTGACGAACGCCGAACTGCACTTCGAGCGGTTCGTTCGAGGGCTCGCGATGGTCCATCATGCCCTCGGCGTGCAATTGCTGGTGCAGCGATCCGCCCATTGCCACATTCATTTCCTGCAGCCCGCGGCACACGCCGAGCACGGGAACACCTTGCGCAATCGCCGCAGGCACGAGCGCCATCGTCAGCGCATCGCGTCGCGGGTCAAGCAAATCCGTGGGCAAGGCCATCATCGAATACCGCGTGGCCTCGACGTTGGAGGGCGAGCCTGTCAGGAGCACGCCATCGACGAGCTCCAGCAAGTCGGGGACATCACCCGCGCCCGCCGTCGGGTACAGCACAGGCTGCAAACCGACCTTGCACACGGCCTGCGCATAACGGTCGGCGAGGACTGTGTACCCGCCGGGATCGTCGATGTCGAGATTTCGGTGGCAGGCCGGCAGCCACACGAG
>DATJJL010000265.1:0-2073 GCA_035492155.1 Ramlibacter sp.
TCGATCAGGTCCGCATGCGGCGTTGCGCGCGGACGCAGTTCATCGAGCGTCGCGCAGATCGATCGCACAACATCGATGTTCGCAAGCTCGGAGCGCCCTCCGATGTTGTAGGTCTCGCCCGGTTGGCCGCGCGCCAGCACGGCGCGCAATGCGGCGCAATGATCGGACACGTGCAACCAGTCACGCACCTGCTTGCCGTCGCCATACACGGGCAGCCGCTGGCCGCGCAGCGCGTTGTGGATCACGAGCGGGATCAGCTTTTCGGGGAACTGGCGCGGACCGTAGTTGTTCGAGCAGTTCGTGGTGATCGTCGCAAGCCCGAAGGTATGAAACCACGCGCGCACAAAATGATCGGACGCGGCCTTCGACGCCGAATACGGGCTGTTCGGCTCGTAGCGATTCGATTCGCGAAACGCCGGATCGCTGGTCTCCAGCGACCCGAACACTTCATCCGTCGAGACATGGACGAAGCGAAAGCCTGCTTCATCACCGCTTTCCGCGAGAGCCTGCGCCGCCTTCAGCAGGTTCACCGTTCCCATGACGTTCGTTTCGACGAACTCCAGGGGCGCGGCGATCGAGCGATCGACATGGCTTTCGGCGGCGAAGTGAACGATGGCGCGCGGCTTGTGCTGCAGCATCAGGTCGCGCATGAGCGCCGCATCGCGGATGTCGGCATGGACGAACGTGTAGTTCGGGTGCCTGGCGACGGCTTGCAGGTTGCCCAGGTGACCCGCGTACGTGAGAGCGTCGATGTTGACAAGCGGCTCCTTCTCGGCCGCGAGCCAATCCAGCACGAAGCACGATCCGATGAAGCCGCAGCCACCGGTGACGAAGATCATGGGGTCCAGTCCTTTGGGACTGAAGCGTAGCAGGTCAGGCCGCGGGTTTCGAGGCGATGTCGCGCGCGGCGTTCACGCAATCGGCGAGCACCTTCGCATCGCCCACCTGGTTGGCGAGCAGCAGGATGAGCCGCGCATCGAGCATCTCGCATTGCTCGGGCGCGAGCCCGTCGTACGCATCGAGCAGCCGCTCGTAGAAGCCGTCCGGGTCCTGCAGGTTCGATTGCGTTTTCATGCGTGCAACTCCATCGCGCCCAGGCATTTGCCGATGGCGCCAACGAGGTCCGCGTCGACCATCTCACCCGTCGCGGCGATGTACGCGTCGGGCCGCAGCAGCGCCCAGGCATGGCCGAACACGTGGCACGCGCCCTGCAAGTGTCCCTTCGGGTCGCGCACGTGTTCGATGGCGGACGGCACGCCGTCGCTATCGATCACCTGCACAGCGAGCACTGGCGCGGTTTCGAGGAGAGCACGCACGCGTTGCTTGGACTGCTGGTCGATTTCGCCGAAGAGGAGCAGCAGGAGCGAGCCGTCGGCCCAGTCGATCAAGTTGTTCACCGTGCCTGTCGATCCGTCGGCCCACTGGAACGGAACGTTCTGCACCGGCTGGCCCCCACCCGTACAACATGCGCGCGAACTCGAATAGATGTTCGCCACGGCCATGCGCCCGGTGTTCACCAGCTGGCGCGCAAACGGGTACTTGCGTGCGAGGCCCAACGCCGCGTCGCGATAGCGCTTTTCCGCCGGCGTCGAGGGCCGCAGGAAGCGCGACGTGCGGTTGGTGACCATCACGTTCTGGCGTGCAGCCTCGTGCCGCTCGTCGTGGTACGTGTCCAGCAGCGACGGCGCTGCGTGGCCCCTCGTCACTGCAGCGAGCTTCCATGCGAGGTTCTCAGCATCCGCAATGCCGGTGTTGCCGCCGCGCGCGCCGAAGGGGCTCACGACCTTCGCAGCGTCGCCCATGAAGAACAGGTGGCCGTGACGCATCTGGTCGATGCACTCGCTCTTGTACGCATAGGGTCCGACCCACACCATCTCGAGATCGGCATCCGGCCCGAAATGGCGCGCAAGGCGTTCGCGCACTACGTCTTCTCGGCTGACTTCCTCCGGATCGGAGTTGGGCGCCATCTGGTAGTCGATGCGCCACACGCCGTCGCTCATCGGGTGCTGCCACACCGCGCGGTTGTCGTTGAACGGAGCCTCGATCCACGTGTGCCGCTCCGTCGCGTGCGGC
>DATJJL010000266.1:0-6559 GCA_035492155.1 Ramlibacter sp.
TGCTATCCACGTCGCCGCGCAACCGCACCGCTTTCCGTCGATCTCGCTGGACGGACAGGCCATCGTCGTCTCGACCACGGGAAACGCCGACACGCACCTCGTGCTGCGCGGCGCGAACAGCGGGCCCAACTACGACGAGGCCAGCGTCGCTGCGGCCGCGAATGCATTGCGCGAAGCCCTGCTGCCCGCGCGCCTACTCGTCGACTGCAGCCACGGCAACAGCGCGAAGGACTGGCGACGCCAGCCCAAAGTCGCGGCCGACGTAGCGCGTCAAGTCGCGAAGGGATCGACCGCGATCGCCGGCGTGCTGCTGGAAAGCAATCTCGTCGAAGGACGGCAGGACATCGCGAACGGCCGCGAAGGATTGCGTTACGGCCAGAGCGTGACCGACGGCTGCATCGGCTGGGACGTGACCGTGGACGTGCTCGAAGAGCTCGCGCGGGCTGTTCGGTCCAGGTCGTGATGGTTCCCTCGAAGGCATTGAGCGGCGCCGCGTTCGCCACCTTGCTGCTCATCGCATTGATGATGGGCTCCAACCATGTGGCCGCGCGCATCGCGTTCAACCACGGCACCGATGTCGCGACTGCCGTCGTGTTCCGCAGCGGCGTGACCGCCATCGTGCTCGCCGCGATCATCGCGGCGCAGCGCGTGCCGCTGAAGTTCACGGCGCGCCATCGCTGGGTGCTGCCTGCGATCGGGTTGATGATCGGTGTGCAGAGCCTGTGCCTGTACTCCGCCGTCGCGCGGCTGCCGGTGGCGCTCGCGCTGCTTGCATTCAACACCTACCCGATCTGGACCGCGCTGTGGTCGCGCGTGGTCTACAAGCACCGCCCCGAGCCGGCGATCTTGATTGCGATGCCCGTGATCCTCGCCGGGCTGGCGCTCGCGCTCGATGTGTTCGGCGCAGCATCCGGCCTCGGAGCAGCCGGTCAATGGGCGCGCATCGGTGCAGGTGTCGGCTTCGCCCTGGCTGCTGCGGGCACATTCGGGTTTGCGCTCGTCGTGACGCAGCATGAAGCTGCCGATGTGGATGGCCGCGTGCGCACGGCCACGACGATGTGCATGGCTTTCCTCGTCGCGGGCGTGAGCATCGCCCTGCAAGGCGGCCTGCACCTGCCGGATGCGCCCGCCGGGTGGGTGGGACTGGCGACGCTCACGTTTTTGTACGGCACCGCGTTCACGATCATGTTCACCGTGCTGCCGAAACTGGGCGTCGTCGGCAACTCGGCGATCATGAATGTCGAGCCCGTGTTCGCCCTCGTGCTGGCGTGGCTCGTGCTCGGGCAGGCGATCGCGCCGGTGCAGGTGGCCGGCGCGCTCGTGGTGGTGGGAACGGTGATGGTGCTCGGGATGCGAAAGCGCTGACGCGCGAAGGTGCGCTTCAGGCTTGAACGTTCACCGGCACCCGCGGCGCCAGCGCGCACATCAGCTCGTAGCCCAAGGTGCCTGCCGCACGCGCAACTTCGTCGATCGCAAGCACTGCGCCATTTGCTGCACGGCCCCACAGCGTCACCTCGGTACCAATTTCCGCATCGGGCACGGTTGTGAGGTCGACGGCGAGCATGTCCATGCTGACTCGCCCGACGATTTGCGTACGCATGCCGCCGACGATGATCGGCGTGCCCGTGTTGCAGTGGCGCGGGTAGCCGTCCGCGTAGCCGCAAGCGACGACGCCGATCCGCATGTCGCGATCGGCCGTGAAGTTCGATCCGTAGCCCACGGTGTCGCCCGGCTTGAGTTGCTGCACGCCGATCAGGTGCGAGGCGAGGGTCATCGCGGGCTGCACGTCCCAATGCGCGATGTCGTTGTCGGGATAGTCGGGCGCGCTGCCGTACATCGCGATGCCGGGCCGCACCCAGTCGCCGCGCACTTGGGCGTCGTTGCCGAAGCGCAGCACGGCGGCGCTGTTGGCAAGCGTGCGCTCCCCTGGCAGGTCGCGCGTGACCTCGTTGAACACGCTCAATTGCGCCGCGATGCCCTTGGGGCCGTCCGCGTCGCTGAAGTGCGTCATGAGCCCGATCTCGTCCACCTGCGGCAAGGCTTCCAGGCGCGACCAGGCGGCGCGATAACGCTGCGGCGAAAAGCCCAGGCGGTTCATCCCCGAATTCATCTTGAGGAACACGGTGTGCGGCTGGTGTGTCTTGTGCACGGCCAGCATGTCGACTTGCTCGTCGCAATGCACCGTGTGCCACAGGTTCAGTCGCGAGCAGGTTTCGAGGTCGCGCGCGTCGAACACGCCTTCGAGCAGCAGGATGGGGCCGCGCCAGCCGAGAGCGCGCACGCGCTCGGCCTCCTGCAGGTCGAGAAGCGCGAAGCCGTCCACACCGCGCAGTGCCTCGAACACCCGCTCGATGCCGTGGCCGTACGCATTGGCCTTGACCACGCCCCACACTTTTGCGTCCACCGCCGCGCGGCGAAGGCGCGCGAGGTTGTGGCGCAGGGCGGCATGGTGGATGGTGGCGGTGATAGGGCGCGGCATGCCTTCGATTCTGGCATCAACCCCGCGTGATATAACCTTCCGTCGTTCGGAGACACGCCAAGAATCAGCGCCCATCAGGCGGCCTGATCCGCCCTAATCGATGAAGCGCGGTTTTTACACGTTGATGTCGGCCCAGTTCTTTTCGTCGCTGGCCGACCAGGCGCTTTTTGTCGCGGCGGTGGAATTGATCAAGAGCTCCGGCGGCCCCGAATGGGAGCGCGCCGCGCTGGTGCCCATCTTCGCGCTGTTCTACGTGGTGCTCGCACCGTGGCTCGGCGCCTGCGCGGACGCCTATCCCAAACGCAATGTCATGTTCGCGAGCAACGCGATCAAGATCGCCGGCTGCGTCCTGATGCTGTCTGGCGCGCATCCGCTCTTCGCGTATGCGATCGTGGGCCTCGGCGCTGCAGCTTACTCACCGGCCAAGTACGGCATCCTCACCGAGATGCTGCCCGCCTCGCAGCTGGTGAAGGCCAACGGCTGGATCGAGGGCCTGACCATCGCATCGATCATCCTGGGCATCCTGCTGGGCGGCCAGCTCGTGGGCCATGTGGTGTCCAGCCATTTGCTCGCGTTCGATTTTCCGTTGATCGACACCGGCATCGACACCGCGCCCGAAGCCGCTATCGCGGTGCTGGTGGTGGTCTACATGGTGGCCGCGTGGTTCAACCTGCGCATCCCGCTGATGCCCGTGGAGATGCGCGCCCTCCCGAAGAACCCGCTGGAGCTGGTGCCCGACTTCTGGATCTGCAATTCGCGCTTGTGGCGCGACAAGCTCGGGCAGATTTCGCTTTCGACAACCACGCTTTTCTGGGGCGTGAGCGGCAACCTGCGCTACATCATCCTCGCGTGGAGCGCCGCGGCCCTGGGCTACAGCACCACGCAGGCCTCTTCGCTCGGCGGCGTAGTCGCTGTCGGCACGGCTGTGGGCGCCATCGTCGCATCGGTTCGCATGCGGCTGGACCGCGCGACCGACGTGATCCCGATGGGCGTGCTGATGGGCGTGCTGATCGTCGCGATGGACTTCATCCACAACGTGTGGGTCGCCGCGCCCTTTCTCGTGCTGCTGGGCGGGTTGGGCGGCTTTCTCGTCGTGCCGATGAACGCGCTGCTGCAGCATCGCGGTGCCAACCTGATGGGCGCGGGCCGCTCGATCGCGGTGCAGAACTTCAACGAGCAGGCGTGCATCCTGGGCCTGGGCGCTTTTTATTCGCTGTCCACGGGGCTCGGCCTCACGGCCTTCGGTGCGATCACGGCCTTCGGCATCGTGGTGACCGGCATCATGCTGCTGATCCAGCGCTGGCACCGCCGCAACTGCGTGACATACGCCGACGAACTCGATCATCTGCTGCGCGTCGCCCGCCACGACAACGTGCATGTCGAGTAGCGGCGCCGACAGGCGCGCGGACCTCGCGCCTGCGCTTGCGCTGCTGCTCAACGCTTTCGTCTGGGGCGTGTCGTGGTGGCCTTTTCGCGAGTTGCACCGCATGGGCCTGCATCCCTTGTGGGCGACAGCGCTGATCTACCTCGTCTCGCTCGCGCTGCTGCTTGCGGTGCGTCCGCATGCATGGCGCGAATTCGCGCGCGAGCCGCTGCTGTGGCTGCTGATGGCCGGCGCGGGCCTGACCAACGTCGGCTTCAACTGGGGCGTGACGGTGGGCGACGTGGTGCGCGTGGTGCTGCTTTTTTATCTCATGCCCGCGTGGACGGTGGTGCTCGCGTGGATGCTGCTCGGACAGCGACCCACGGCAACGGCGATGGTGCGGCTGGCGATTGCGATGGCGGGCGTGCTCTTCGTGCTGAAGGCGCCGGACACGCCGTGGCCCGTGCCGCAAAGCATCGCCGACTGGCTGGCGATTGCGGGCGGCTTCAGTTTTGCGCTCACCAACGTCGTGCTGCGGCGGCTTCGGCACGTGCCCGCGCCCTCGCGCATCCTCGCGATGTTCGCGGGCGGTGCGGTGTTGGCCACGGTGTCCGGCTTCATCGGCGCCGCGTGGGGATTGGTGCCCGCCATTCCGGCGCCGAACGCCGGCTGGATCGTCGTCGGATTGGCGCTGAGCCTGGGCTTCCTCGCGAGCAACATCGCGCTGCAATTTGGCGCCGCCCGGCTCGACGCGCACACGTCTGCGCTCATCATGCTCTCGGAGATCGTGTTCGCGAGCGTGACGTCGGTGGCGCTCGGTGCGGCCGAGATGACATCGCGCACCTTGATCGGCGGCGCGCTGATCCTTTTCGCCGCCGCGTGGTCGGCACTGAGCGCACAATAGCTTTCCCGCCGCGTGGAGCACAACATGACGACTGTCTACGATTTCGAAGCGAGGCAGATCGACGGCAAGACCGTCGCGCTCAGCCAGTTCAAGGGCCAGGTGATGTTGATCGTGAACACGGCGAGCGCCTGCGGCTACACGCCGCAGTTCGGCGGGCTCGAACAACTGCACGAGACCTATGGCAAGAAGGGTCTCGCGGTGCTGGGCTTTCCGTGCAACCAGTTCGGCTCGCAGGACCCGGGCAGCAATGACGAGATCGCATCCTTTTGCCAGGTGAATTACGGCGTGAGCTTCCCGATGATGGCGAAGATCGACGTGAATGGGTCCGATGCCGACCCGCTCTACCAGTGGCTCACGAAGGAAGCGCCGGGTCTCTTGGGCACCACCGCGATCAAGTGGAACTTCACGAAGTTTCTCATTGGCAAGGACGGCCAGGTGATCAGGCGCTTCGCGCCGCAGGACGAGCCCGCCAAGCTCGCAAAGGACATCGAGAAGGCGCTCGCGGCCTGATCAGGCCGCGCGCTGCTCGCGCTGTGCTTCGTTCATGCGCAGCAGGTCGGCCAGCGTTTTGCCGGGCTCGTCGCGAAAGCGATCGTCCAGCGCCTTCAGCTTGATGACGCGGTCGATGCGAAAGGTGCGGAAATCGTTACGTCTTTCGCACCACGCCGACAGCGTCCACACCTTGCCCCAGTAGAAGCACCCGAGCGGACGCAGCACGCGCTCGCTGCTCTTTTCGGCGAGATCGCGGTACTGCATGAAGACCTTGCGCTTTTCCTGCACGGCTTCGCGCAACTGCTGCAACGCGCGCTGCGCTGCATCGGACAGCCCGCCCGCCGGCGCATAAACAGCAAGTGCCTCGGCCGCGACACGCGCCTCGATCGGCAGCACGGACATGATCTTGCCCAGCGCGTCTTCTGCTCCCTGTGCCAGCGCCGGATCCATCCAGGCTTGCGCCAGGCGCACGGAGGCGACGAGCGACTTCGCTTCGTCGTGCGTGAACATCATCGGCGGCAGGTCGAAGCCCGCACCCAGCCGATAGCCGACACCGGCTTCGCCCTCAAGCGGGACGCCTTGCACCTGCAGGTCGGCGATGTCGCGGTAGATGGTGCGTTCGGACACCTCCAGCCGCTGCGCGAGGTACGACGCCGTGGTGAGGCGGCGTCCGCGGATCAGCTGGATGATGTGGAAGAGTCGGTCGGCGCGGCGCATCGTCATGAAAAATACAGCATCGAAGTATCCGCTGGGAGGCGTAACTGTGCGCCACCCTGCTGACAAGGTGATGTCAGGAGGCCGACAGCGCGTTGTCGAGCAGCTCGACCCAGTGGCGAACGGGCGTCGCCGTGCCGCTTTGCAGGTGCGTGATGCAGCCGATGTTGCCTGAGACGATCGCCTGCGGCTGCAGCTGCGACAGGTGGCCGAGCTTGCGGTCGCGCAAATCGTGCGCAATGCCGGCGTGCAGCACGGAGTAGGTGCCCGCGGAGCCGCAGCACAGGTGCGATTCGTTCATCGCAAGCCGTAAGTCGAAGCCGAGTTCGCGCAGCCCTGCTTCGACGCCGCCGCGCAATTGCTGGCCGTGCTGCAGCGTGCATGGCGGATGATAGGCAATCGTTCCCAGCGGCGGCTGCACCCTGCCACGCAATGCGGGAACGACGCCCGGCAACAGCTCGCTCAGATCACGCGTGAGTTCGCTGACGCGCTGCGCCTTCTGTGCATAGGCAGCGTCGCGCGCGAGATGGTGGCCGTATTCCTTGACCGTCACGCCGCAGCCCGATGCGTTCATCACGATCGCTTCGATGTCGCCGCGTTCGATGAA
>DATJJL010000267.1:0-4113 GCA_035492155.1 Ramlibacter sp.
TGCATGCGCGAGAACGCGGAATACAAGGCCTCGAACGACGCGGCGTTCATCGCGCTCATGCAGATCGAGCCGCTCGCGAGGAAGAGGATGTAGGGCACCGTCTCGCCTTGCAGATGCACGCTGCCCACCAGCGCGCCCATGCCGTAGCCGAACGCGACGAGCCACATCAAAGGCTCCGCGATGTTGCCCACGAGACTGGGAATCGCGAGCTTGCGCCACACGAGCAGGTTGCGCAGGAACACCGGCCACCAGCGCAATGAAAGATCGGGCCGGCGCCAGATCGACGGTGCGTTCATCAGCCTTCCTCCCTGATCTGCCGTCCGGTCAATTTGAGGAACAGGTCCTCGAGGTTCGCAGGACGATGGAGTGTGCGCAGCTTCGCGTGCTGCGCGCCGAGGGTGTCGAGCAGCGGCTTCGCATCGTGCGTGTAGAAGAAGACGGTCTCGCCACTGACCTCCACCCGCGAGGCGAAATCCTTCAACGGCGAATCGACCAGCGCGAGCGCGCCGTTGCCGTACGCCTCGACCACATCGGGCTCCAGGTATTGCGCAATCATGTCGCGCGGCCGGCCTTCGGCGATCTTCTTGCCGTGGTCGAGCACGATGAGGCGCGAGCACAGGCGCTCCGCCTCGTCCATGAAATGCGTGGTGAGCAGGATCGACTTGCCCTGTTGCAGCAGCAGCTGAAGCCGCTCCCACATGAGGTGACGCGCCTGCGGATCGAGCCCCGTCGTCGGCTCGTCGAGCATCAAAAGCTTCGGGTCGTTGACGAGAGCGCGAGCGAGCGACAGGCGCCGCCGCATGCCACCGGACAGCTCGCCCGGTTTCGCATCGGCCTTGTGCGACAGCGCCGCGAACTCGAGCAGTTTCGGAATGCGTGCGCGAATCGCCGCGTCCTTCATGCCGAAGTAGCGGCCGTAGACGAGCAGGTTTTCCGCGAGCGAAAAATCCGGGTCGAGCGAATCGAACTGGCTTACCACGCCGAGCTGCGCCTTGATCGCGAGTGCGTCGCTCGGCATCGACATCCCGAGCGCATCGATGTCGCCCGCGTCGGGCACCGTGAGCCCGAGGCACATGCGGATGGTCGTCGTCTTGCCGGCGCCGTTGGGGCCGATCACGCCGAGGCATTCGCCGCGTTCGATGTGGAACGACAGGTCGTGCACCACTTCCTGGTTGCCGTAGTGCTTGGTGAGGTGCCGCGCTTCGAAGAGTTTGTCGGTCATGAGCGAGGTGCCATTGTCACTAGAATCCCGCGGCATGTCCCGGCTCGCGGTTGCGCCCCAATATCTCCTGCCCAGGCGGCTGCTCACGCAATGCATGGGCCGTCTGGCGAACTGGCGTGGCGGAGCGTTCACGCACTCGCTCGTGCGCAAGTTCATCGCGAAGTACAAGGTCGACATGAGCGAGGCTGCCGACCCGCGCGTCGAAAGCTACGCGAGCTTCAACGATTTCTTCACGCGCCCTTTGCGCGAGGGCATTCGCCCGATCGCCGATGCGCCCTTCGTCTGTCCTGTCGATGCGGCCATCAGCCAGTTCGGGCCGATCGAGCACGACCAGATCTTCCAGGCCAAGGGACACAGCTATTCGACGCGTGCGCTCGTCGGCGGAGATCAGTCGCTTGCCTCGTTGTTCGATCACGGCCACTTCGCGACGCTGTACCTCGCGCCGCGCGACTACCACCGAATCCACATGCCGTGCGCCGGCCGCCTGAAGCGCATGATCTACGTGCCCGGCGACTTGTTCTCGGTGAACCCGCTCACCGCGCGCCATGTGCCGGGCCTGTTCGCGCGCAACGAGCGCGTGGTGTGCGTCTTCGACACCGAGTGGGGCCCTTTCGTCAACGTGCTCGTCGGCGCGACGATCGTCGGCAGCATGGCAACCGTGTGGCACGGCGTCGTCAATCCTCCGCGCACCGCGAACATCCGCGAATGGAATTACGACGACCAGGACAT
Organism: Ramlibacter sp.; assembly: GCA_035492155.1. Taxonomy (GTDB): domain Bacteria; phylum Pseudomonadota; class Gammaproteobacteria; order Burkholderiales; family Burkholderiaceae_C; genus Ramlibacter. Next base: position 1,952 of record DATJJL010000267.1, read on the forward strand.
CCGTCTCGCCAAGGGCGAGGAGATGGGCCGCTTCCTGCTCGGCTCCACTGTCGTCATGCTGTTCCCCAGGAACATCGTCGCGTTCCATCCGGATTGGGCGCCCGCGAAACCCGTGAGGCTCGGTGAGGCGATGGCGAGTTATGTCGGGGCGCAAAGCCCGCTCTAAGCGCATCAAGCGAACGGGTTGCGCACCTTCAGCCGCTTGTCAATCACGAGGCCGTCGTGCATGTCCTCGGAATGCAGGGTCGTGCAGCCTGCAAGCAGCGCCGAGGACGCGATCATTGCGTCGTAGAGGCTGATCTTGAACTCGCGCGCGAGGCGCAGCCCGGTTTCGTGTGTCTCGACGGTCAGCGGCTCGACGCGGCAGTTGGCCCGCACGGCCTGCAACACCTCGTCTGTTTCGGCCCAGCTCATCGCCAGTTTTTTGCGCATCACGTTCGCGGCTTCATTGAGCACCTGCACGCTGATGACGGGCTGCGACGCGATGAGCTTTTCCGCGCGGTTGGCCTTCGTGGCATCGGAAGAAAGCAGGTACAGAACGACGTTGCTGTCGAGAAAGCCGTTACCGGCGCTCATTCGCCTGCTCGCGATTGAATTTGAAATCCGCCGGCAGCTTGCCGCGCATGCGCCGCACGCGTGCGAGAAGCTCGGCGCTGCCGGGCTTTTTCTTCAGCTCGAAGGATCTCTCACCTGCTACGACCACCTCGACGTCGTCTCCCTCGTGCAGTTGCAGAACCTCGCACACACTCGCCGGCAGCCGGATCGCCAGGCTGTTGCCCCACTTCGAGACTTGCATTCAGTTGCTCCGATGATATACGTTCGTAATATTGTATATCTTGGCGCCGAATGACGGACTTGAGCCGGCACCGGCTGCTTCGATCGATGAGCCGGCAGGCTCGCGGCGGGCGGCGCCCGGCCTGTCCTCATATTAAAAATCGGCCAGTCCGGGCACCACCCACCACGAGCCTTTCTACGGCTGCGAACTTCATCACATCGCTGAGGATGCCGGCTCAAGTCCTGCCGTTGTTGTGTGCACAGCGTATCCATCTGTGGTCGCCAACGATGCAGGACTCGGTGCGGCATCACCGCAGTCTTACGAAGTTGACGATGGTCGAAGGGCTCGTGGTGGGTGGCGCCCGGTTCGGCCGATTTTTAGAATGAGGCCGGGCCGGGTGCCACCCGCCGCGAGCCTACCGATAACGAAATCGAAACAAACGATGCCGTATCGGGTCCGGCCCATCGCCCCGATCACCACCAACGCGCACCGGTTACAGAACCCCGGTTAGCATGCATCCCCATGCAAGCCCCGACCACCAACCCCGCCCCGCTTTCCCCGTTCCACCTGGCATTCCCGGTTCACGACCTCGCAGCCGCGCGCCGCTTCTATGGCGACCTGCTAGGTTGCCCCGAAGGCCGCGCCAGCGACGAATGGGTGGACTTCAATTTTTACGGCCACCAGATCGTGGCGCACCTCGCGCCGGAAGAAACCGGCGCCGTGGGCAAGAGCGCAGTCGACGGCCACGGCGTGCCTGTCCGCCACTTCGGCATCGTGCTGCCGATGAAGGAATGGGACGCGCTCGCCGCGCGCCTGAAAGGCAAGGTCGAATTCGTGATCGAGCCTTACGTCCGCTTCGCGGGCCTGCCCGGCGAGCAGGCCACCATGTTCTTCCTCGACCCGAGCGGCAACGCGCTGGAGGTCAAGTCGTTCAAGGACATCAACCGGCTCTTCGCCAAACAATAAATAAACGAATAACAAACAAAGGAGACGCGCCATGTTTCGCCAAAAGTACCTCGATCACTCTGAGCTTCTGGCCCAACTGGCGCAGTGGGCGAAGGCGCATCCCGACTTCGTCCACCTCGGCTCGATCGGCGCGAGCTCCGAAGGCCGCGACGTCCCGATCCTCACCATCGGCCGCAATCGCGAGGAAAGACGCCCCGCGGTTTGGGTCGACGGCAACATGCATGCGTCCGAAGTGTGCGGCTCGAGCGTGGCAATGGCGATCGCCGAGGACGTCATCGGAATGCACACAGGCGCAAGCACCGCAGGTGGCACGGCGCTGCCGGCCGCGATGCTCGAAACACTGCGCGACACGCTCTTCTACATCGTGCCGCGCATCTCGCCCGACGGCGCCGAGGCCGTGCTGAAGCAGGCGCGCTATGTG
>DATJJL010000268.1:0-6725 GCA_035492155.1 Ramlibacter sp.
ACTGCGCCGTCCTTGGTGCGCGCGCGCAGCAGCCAAAGCGATTGCGCGCTGCGTTTGAGCTTCTTCGTCTTGACGGGATATTTCTCCGGCGTGCCATCGCGATGTGCGGCGCAATCGCTTTGCAAAGGGCAGATGAGGCACGACGGATTGCGCGAGAGGCACACCGTTGCGCCGAGGTCCATCAGGCCCTGCGTGTAGCGCGGCATCGCTTGCGCGAGGTCGCGCGTGGGCAGTAATGCGGCCGCGTGCTGCCACAACTCACGCTCATTCGTGCTGCTGGCGAGGTCGCCGTCGAAAGCGAGCACGCGCGTGAGCACGCGCTTGACGTTGCCGTCGAGAATCGCCGCACGCTCTGCGAAGCAAAAGGCCGCGATCGCCGCTGCTGTCGATCTGCCGATGCCGGGCAGCGTCTCCAGTTGCGCGGCACTGCGCGGGAATTCGCCTCCGAATTGCGCGGCGACTTCCATCGCGCAGCGATGCAGGTTGCGCGCGCGGCTGTAGTAGCCAAGCCCACTCCACAGCGACAGCACTTCGTCCTCGTGCGCCTGCGCCAACGCGCGCACATCAGGAAAGCGAGCCAGAAAGCGCGCGTAGTAGTCGAGCACGGTCGACACCTGCGTTTGCTGCAACATGATCTCCGACAGCCAGACGCGATACGGATCGCGCGTGTTCTGCCAGGGCAGGTGGCTGCGCCCGTGGCTTTGCTGCCAGCGCACGATGCGGCCGGCAAAGCCCTTCGGCAATGCGGTCATGCTGTCTTGCGAACGGGCTCGAGATCGGCGGCCTGCGACACCGGCTCGGGCGTGGAGACGAGATGGTCCGTCAGTTCCGCGAGCTTGAGGTCGAGCTCGTCGATGGCGACTTCCTGCTGCTCGATTTCGGTGATGCGCTCGTCGAGGCCGCTGGCGGCCTGCTGAATGCGCTCGATCGCCTCGAGGCGGCGGCTGAAGTTGCGGCGGCGCTCGCGCAGTTGGGCATCGAGCTGTGCGGCTGCGGACTTGTTCCACAACTCCACTTCGCCGAGCGCCGATTCGTACACCACGCGAAGCCGCGTGGCCAGCGCGCGCACGAGCCTGTCCGCGAATTCGGGCTGCGCAAGCCGCAACGCATTCGTCACGCCGAGGTATTGCATGTGGCTGCGCTCGACGAGATCGAGATCGCGCTCATAACGCGCGAGTTCGGGCTCGCGCGGCGCCTGCAGCGAAAAACCGTATTCGGCATTGAGCTGGCGAAAGGTGCCCGTGAGCATCGACTGGATCTCGCCGCTGGTGGCCTGCGCCTTTTGCAGCGTGGTGCGAAGGCGCTCGAAGGTGGCGCCGTACGCCTTCCTCACGCCCACCTTGAAGCCGGGCTGGCGCAACGCGTCGGTGAGCTCCGTCATCTCGGTCTTCAGCGCTGCCGTGCCGAGCATGGTGAACACGTCGCGCAGCAGCTTGCCGTGCACGGAACGCACCGCGTGAATGCGTGCGCCGCTGGCGTCGAAGTCGCGCTGCTCCTGCTCGATGCGCTGGCGCATGTGCTTGATGACCGAGGTGTTCTTGCCGCGCAGGCCTTTGAGTTCGATCATCTGCTCGGCGAGGTCGCGCCGGCGGATGTTGATGGAGCGCGACGCCTCGGTGCGCAATTCACCCACCCCGGCCGCAACAGCCGACCGCAGGATCTTCTGGCGCTGGCCCATGACGCCGTGGCCGAGCGCGCGCTCGAGCAGCGGCAGGTTGCTTTTTTCGAGCAGCTCGTTGTCCTTCTGGACTTTCGCGAGCAATGCCTTCTGCGCGGAAACGGGGATCACCTGCTCGGCCGGAAGGCCGAGGATTTCGGCGGACGTCACGCGCTGGCGTTCGATCTGCGCGGCGATCTGCTCCTGCGAGGAAAGCTGGTCCCACATCGTGTCGATCTTGTTCAGGACGACGAGGCGCGAATCCATGTTGTCCTGCTCGGCGGCGAGGTGCTCGCGCCAGATCGCGAGATCGGACTTCGTCACGCCCGTGTCGGCAGCAAGGATGAACACCACCGCATGCGCCTGCGGGATCAGGTTGACCGTGAGTTCGGGCTCCGCGCCGATCGCGTTCAGGCCCGGCGTGTCGAGGATGACCAGGCCTTGCTTGAGCAGCGGATGCGCGATGTTGATGAGGGCATGGCGCCACTTCGGGATCTCGACGCGGCCTTGTGCGTCGGTCATCGGGTTGTCCTGCGGACGGTCGTCGTGCCAGAAGCCGAGCGCCTTCGCTTCGTCCTTGCTGACGTGGCGCACTTCGGAAACTTTTTCGAAAGCCTGCGCAAGCTGCGCGGGGTCGTTCACGTCGAGATCGACGCGTGTCCATTTTTCGGGGGCGCCGCGCCACTCCATCAGCGGTTGCGGCTGCAGGCGCGTCTCGATGGGGAGCAGGCGCAGGCACGGCGGCACGTCGCCGTCCCAGCCGAGTTCCGTCGGGCACATCGTCGTGCGGCCGGCGCTGGCGGGCATGATGCGCCGCTTGTAGCCGGCGAAGAAGATCGCATTGATCAACTCCGACTTGCCGCGCGAGAACTCCGCGACGAAAGCGACCATCACCTTGTCGGAGCGGATTTGCGTCTCGAGGCGGCGCAGGCGTTCTTCGACGGCGGAATCGAGCAGCTCATGGTCCTTGAGCCATTCGGACAATAGCTTCAAGCGCAGCGCGAACTCGCGCCGCCATGCACCGTGACGGTCGAACTGATCGTTGAAGGAAGTGGCCACTGCTGTCCCGCTCTCGGGGGAATATAGCATCCGAGTCGCGATTTCCGCTGTGCTTCAGGTCTTTTGGCAGGTGGGACAGTAATAAGTCGCGCGCTGTCCCTGCCGGATCATTTTTATCGGCGTGCCGCACACGCGGCAAGGCTGGCCGGCGCGGTCGTACACCATGGCCTCGAGCTGGAAGTAGCCCTCCTCGCCCCAGGCATTGGAAAAGTCGCGCAGCGTGCTGCCGCCTTTATCGACCGCGCGAGTGAGCACGTCGCGGATGGCCTGCCGCAGCCTTGCCGCACGCGGACGCGAAATGCGCGAGGCCGGCAGCGTCGGCCGGATACCGGCGAGGAAGAGCGCCTCGGAGGCATAGATGTTGCCCACGCCCACGACGATGTCGCCGGCCAGCAGCACCTGCTTGATGGCGGCGCTGCGCTTCTTCAGCTGCGCGTGGAACTCTTTGGCGTTGAAATCGTCGGACAAGGGCTCGACGCCCAGGCCGCCCAGGTGCTTGTCGCCTTGCGGCGAATCCTCGCGCGGTGCGTACACCACGGCGCCGAAACGACGCGGGTCGTTCAGGCGCAACGTGCCATGCGAGGTGACAAGGTCGAAGTGATCGTGCGTTCCGGCCGCGGCTTGCTGCTTCGCAAAGCCCAGGCTTCCCGACATGCCCAGGTGCATCAACAACAAGCCATGATCCAGGTCCACCAGCAACCATTTGCCGCGCCGGCGCACGCCGCGCACCGTGCGTCCGACGAGCGTCTGCGGCTCGACGCCCAGCGGCCATCGCAGGGGCTTGCCGCTGCGCACGGCCTCGATCCGCGCACCGGCGATGCGGTCCGCAAAACTGCGTCGCGTGACTTCGACTTCGGGAAGTTCTGGCATTGGGCTTGCGATTATCATGAACCGATGAAGCGATTCCCCCTGGCCGCATTGGCTGCGGCCCTGCTGGCTGCTTGCGGCACGGCCTTTGCCGCCGATGCCAAGGAACCAGCATCTCCACAGCCGTCCGCGCTCGACGCGCAGCTGTTCTACGAGCTTGTCGTCGGCGAGTTGAGCGCGCAAACGGGCGAAGCGACCACCGGCGTCTCGCTGCTGCTCGATGCGGCGCGCAAAACCAATGACCCGGCGCTGTACCAACGGGCGGTGGAGATGGCATTCCAGGCCCGCTCGGGCGACGGCGCGCTGCAGGCCGCACGCGCATGGAAGCAGGCTTTCCCGAAGTCTCGCGAGGCGAATCGCCACCTGCTCCAAATCCTTGTGGTGCTCAATCGGCTGCCCGATTCGGTCGAGCCGCTGCGCACCGAGATCGCGCTGGCCGATGGCGCCGAGCGCAATGCCGTGATCGCGTCCGTGCCCCGGCTTTATTCGCGCGTGGCCGACCACAAAGCGGCTGTCACCGCCGTCGAGCAGGGGCTCGCCGACGCGATGAAAGACAAGGAAACAGGCGCCGCCGCGTGGACGGCGGTCGGGCGGATGCGCCTCGCTGCGGACGATTCGGCCGGCGCTCTCGACGCGATCAAGCAAGCGCAGGCGATCAATCCGCAATCCGAAAGCCCGGCGCTGCTGGCGCTGGAGATGATGGAGCCGAAACGGCCCGAAGCCGAGCAGCTGTTCAAGCAATATCTCGCGGGCAAGCCGCTGCCCGAGTTGCGCATGGCTTATGCGCGCCTGCTCGTCGATTCGCAGCGCTATGGCGAGGCCGCGCAACAGGTGCAGGCGGTGACCAGCCAGCGTCCCGATTACCCCGAGGCGTGGCTCGTGCAGGGCTCTTTGCAATTGCAGGAGAACCAGGATGCTGCGGCCGAAGGCGCCCTCAAGCACTATCTGGAGCTCGTGCCGTCGGTGAGTTCGGCGGATGAACGGCGCGCCGGCCAGGCGCAGGCTTTCCTCAATCTGTCGCGCATCGCCGAAAAGCGCAGGGACTATGCGCTGGCCAATGCATGGCTGGACAAGATCCAGGACCCGCAGGACCTCGTTGCCGCGCAGCAGCGCCGCGCATCCATTCTTGCCCGGCAAGGCAAGCTCGAGGAAGGCCGCAAGCTGATCCGCGCGCTGCCCGAACGCGAGCCGGGCGACGCGCGCCTCAAGATGCTGGCCGAAGTTCAACTGCTGCGCGACAACAAGCAATACAAGTCGGCCTTCGATGTCCTCGCAAAAGCGAACGCGAACGCGAGCGAGCCTTTCGATGCGGATCTCGTCTACGACCAGGCCATGATCGCCGAGAAGATGGGCGACATGGCCGACATGGAGCGGCTGCTGCGCGACATCATGGCGAAGAAGCCCGATTACCACCACGCTTACAACGCGCTGGGGTATTCGTTTGCCGAGCACGGTGTGCGGCTGCCCGAGGCCAAGGAGCTCATCCAGAAGGCATTGACCTATGCGCCCGATGATCCGTTCATCAGCGACAGCCTCGGCTGGGTCGAGTTCCGCATGGGCAACAAGGCCGAAGCGCTGCAAATCCTTGAGACGGCTTACAAGGCCCGGCCTGACACCGACATCGCCGCGCACCTGGGAGAAGTGTTGTGGAGCATGGGCCAGCGCGACCGGGCGCAGTCCATCTGGAAAGAAGGCCTGCTGCTCAATAGCGATAACGACACGTTGCAGGAAACCCTCAAGCGCCTGCACGTGAAGCTGTGAAGGCTATTTACGACGTCCCCGCGCCCGCAAAGCTGAACCTTTTCCTGCATGTGCTCGGCCGGCGCGATGACGGCATGCATTTGTTGCAATCCGTCTTCATGCTCATCGACTGGTGCGACACGCTGCATTTCGAGCTTCGCGGCGACGGCTCGCTGAAACGCGAGGACCTGGGTGCTCCTTTGCCGGCCGATGATCTCGTGCTGCGTGCCGCGCGTGCCCTGCAGGCCGAATCCGGGACGACGCTGGGCGCCAGGATCGCGATCGATAAGCGCATCCCCAGCGAGGCCGGCATGGGCGGCGGCTCGTCCGACGCGGCCACCACGCTCCTGGCTCTGAATCGCCTCTGGGATGTGGGTTTTTCGCGTGAGCGGCTGGCGCGAATCGGCGGCCAGCTCGGTGCGGACGTGTCCTTTTTCCTGGGCGGCACCAACGCATGGGTCGAAGGCATCGGCGACAAGCTCACGCCGATCGATCTGCCGCGCGCTCGCTTTGCGGTGGTCAAGCCGCCCGAAGGACTGGAGACTGCGCGAATCTTTCGCGACCCCGGGCTCAACCGCAGCAGCGCCGCTGCTATAATTTCGGGCTTTGCTGCAAACCCGTTCGAAAAGCTTTTTTCTTTCGGCACGAATGACTTGCAGCCGGTCGCGCAAAGGCTTTGCCCCGCGGTCGCCGAGGCCCTGCAGTGGCTGGCGGCACAAGGGTTGCAAGGCCGCATGACCGGTTCGGGCAGCGCGGTTTTCGCGCCGCTGCCGCAAGAAGTGCACCTGAAAGAGGCGCCACCGGGCTGGCTCGTTAGGGAATGCGGCAATATGGAGGTTCATCCGCTGGCAGGATGGGCCTCCAGCGACGATTCATCGGTCATTGGCTGATTTCCAGTCGGTGTCCTGTGTAGGGGAGTCGCCAAGTTGGTTAAGGCACCGGATTTTGATTCCGGCATTCGAGGGTTCGAGTCCTTCCTCCCCTGCCAAAGAACATGAGTGAGCCGCCCGTCATGCAGTCTGTTCCGCATCCCGACTTCATGGTGTTCACCGGGAACGCCAATCCCGCCCTCGCGCAGGAGATCGCCGGCCACCTGGGCATCCAGCTCGGGGCGGCCACGGTTGGGCGCTTTTCCGATGGCGAAGTCACCGTCGAGGTCAACACGAACGTCCGCGCCCGCGACGTCTTCGTGGTGCAACCCACCTGCGCCCCCACCAACGAAAACCTGATGGAACTGCTGATCATGGTCGACGCCCTCAAGCGCGCGTCGGCCGAGCGGATCAGCGCCGTCATCCCCTACTTCGGCTATGCCCGCCAGGACCGCCGCCCGCGTTCGTCGCGCGTGCCGATCTCCGCAAAGGTCGTGGCCAACCTGCTGCAGACCGTGGGCGTCTCGCGCGTC
>DATJJL010000269.1:0-3748 GCA_035492155.1 Ramlibacter sp.
CCGAGGCCGAGCGGATAGGTGAGGAAAACCAGCAGCAACACCGCCGCGGGCAGCATGAAAAGCAGCCCGAGGGCGTTGCGGCTGTTTTGCAGGCGTTCAAGCATGGGTTGGTCCTGTCATGCCGGCGCAGGCCGGCATCGCTGGCGTTCGAGTGCCAACGATCCCGGCCTTCGCCGGGATGACAAATCACACCTTGTAGTAACGCTCCGCGCGTTTCTGCGCGCGCTCCATCGCCTCTTGCGGCGACTTCGATCCGCTGATCGCTTCGGCCACCATGTCCAGCACGATGAAGTCGGCTCCGGCGCCTGCGCTCGCGTAACCGAGCTTGCCCGCAAAACCGGTGGGCCGCATGTTCTTCGTCGCGTCGCGATAAGGCGTGTTCTTCGGGTCCGAGGTCCACACCGGATTCTTCTCGTAAGCCGCGAGCGGCTGCGAGATGTAGCCCTGGCAGGCCTCGAGCCACGGATCGAACTGCTCGTGCTCCATCATGAAGCGCAGGAACTCCTTCGCCGCGTGCGGGTACTTCGTGTACTTCATGACCATCTGGTTGAGGAACAGGTGCGATTCCGTCGGCTTGCCCACCGGTCCGACCGGGAACGTGGAGTGGTTGATATCGGCCGCAATGTCCTTGAGTTTCTGGTCCGGCGAGTTCTTCGCCGCGACGTAGATCGAGATGCCGTTGTTCGTGCAGCTGATCTGGCCGTCGAGGAACACCTTGTTGTTGCTCGGGTCGAGCCACGACAGCGTGCCGGGAATGAACGTCGCATAGAGTTGCTTGCCGTACTCGAGGGCCTTCTGCGTCTCGGGGCTGTTGATCACGACCTTGTTATTGGTGTCGACGAGCTGTCCGCCGAACGCCCACATCAGCCAGTGCGCCCACAGGCCGTCACCCGTCGCGTGGCCGAGCGCGAAGCCGGGCGGCGTGCCTTTGGCGTGGAGGGCCTGGCACATCTTGAGGAAGCCGTCGGTGTCCTTGGGGAACGCGTCGAACCCGGCGGCCTTCAACTGGCTCGTGCGATACACCATCATCGAGCCGGCGGTGCCCAGGCCCAGTGCGATGTACTTCTTGCCGTCGGGCCGCACGTACGACTGAACCGAGGGATACCAGCCGCCGTACTTCTTGCCGAGGTATTCGGCAAGGTCCGTCACGTCCAGCAGCTTGTCCGGATAAAGGTTCGCGTCGTCGTTGGTCGACAGGATGATGTCCGGGCCCGCGCCGGTGTTCGCGGCCACCGCGGCCTTCGGGCGCACGTCTTCCCAGTTCTCGTTGTCGACGCGCACTTCGATGCCGGTCTTCGCGGTGAAGGCGGCGACGTTCTTCATGTACTGGTCGATGTCGCCCTGCACGAAGCGGCTCCAGCGCAGCACGCGCAGCTTGGCGCCCTTCTCGGGCTTGAACGTCACGTTCTGCGCATGCACCGCCGGTGCGAACACCGCGGCGCTGGTGCCTAGTGTCGCGGCGGCCGCCACGCCGGCGGAGCCCTCGAGGAATTTTCTGCGGTTGAAGTCGCTCATGGCTTTCTCCTTTTTAAAGAATGCGCTGGCCTGTTTGCGCATCGAACAGATGGGCACGAGAGAGGTCGGGAACGAGGTGCACCGTGGTGCCGGGTGCGAAATCATGGCGCTCGCGGAACACGGCGGCGAGGTCCATGCCGTGGTGGCGGCAGGCGATGAAGGTGTCCATGCCCGTGGGCTCCATCACGACGACGCTGGCGGGAATGCCGCCTTCGCTCGCGAGCGTGAGGTGCTCGGGACGCGTGCCGAAGACGATCGCTTGTCCGTCGGCGGCGGAGGATGGCGGCGCGGCAAGGCGCGTGCCGTCGTTCAGCTCGACTTGGGCCGAACCGTTCGCGCGGCGCACCGTGCCGGGCAGGAAATTCATCGCGGGCGAACCAATGAACCCGGCGACGAACTGGTTCGCCGGATGGTCGTAAAGCTGCAGCGGGCTGCCCGTCTGCTCGATGCGGCCGTCGCGCATGACGACGATCTGGTCGCCCATCGTCATCGCTTCGATCTGGTCGTGCGTGACGTAGATGGATGTGGTCTTCAGGCGCTGGTGCAGCTCCTTGATCTCGCTGCGCATCGCCACGCGCAGCTTCGCGTCGAGGTTGGAAAGCGGCTCGTCGAAGAGGAACACCTGCGGGTCGCGCACGATCGCGCGGCCCATCGCGACGCGCTGGCGCTGCCCGCCGGACAGTTGGCGCGGATAGCGATCGAGGTAGTCGCCCAGGCCGAGGATCTCGGCGGCGCGCTTGACCTTCTGCTCGATGGTCGGTTTGTCGAGCTTCGCAAGGCTGAGCGAGAACGCCATGTTGTTGCGCACCGTCATGTGCGGGTACAGCGCGTAGTTCTGGAACACCATCGCGATGTCGCGCGCCTTGGGCGGCATGTCGTTGACGACCTTGTCCGCGATGCGGATCTCGCCGCCCGTGATGTGTTCGAGCCCCGCGATCATGCGAAGCAAGGTGGATTTGCCGCAGCCCGAGGGCCCGACGAGCACGGTGAACGAGCCGTCGGGAATCTCGATGTCCACGCCGTGGAGGATCGGCGTTTCGCCGAAGGTCTTGCGGACCGATTGGATGCTGACACTGGCCATTGTCGGCAGGCAGTGTTGCGATTCAAAGGCCCGAACCGCATCAGGTCTTACCACTAGACCGGCATCGCATGCGCGATGCCATGGAAGCATGCGAACGATTGTCTTCGCGCGCGAGTCCGCGTCAAGTTGACCCTCGCCTTCAGGCGAGGTGTCGAACGCGACGCGCGTTGGGCGGCGCCACCGGCGTCCGACCCAACGCTTACTTACTCTTTGGTTTGAAGAGATCGTCGATCGCTTTCTGGTCGTCCTGCGCGGGAGTCGAAGGCGGCGCCATCGATTCGACCTCGCTGGCTGCGTTGCTCGCGCCCGGTGCGGGCTGCTGCGGCGCAAGCTGGTCGATCTGCTTTTCCTGCTGCTCTTCCAGCTGGATGTCCTTGTTCATCTCCTGCATGACCTTGTTCATGTCGACCTTCTCGGCCTTGTCGAGGCCGCCGGAGACGATTCCCGGGAAGAAGATGACGAGGGCGACCATGACGATCTGGATGATCACGAACGGGACCGCGCCCCAGTAGATCTGCATCGTCGTCACGGGGGCGAGCACCTTCTTCGTCAGGCGGTCGGTGTATTCCTTCGCCGGCGCGACGCTGCGCAGGTAGAAAAGGGCGAAGCCGAAGGGCGGATGCATGAACGAAGTCTGCATGTTGATGCCCAGCAGCACCCCGAACCAGATCAGGTCCACCCCGAGCTTGTCGGCCACCGGCGCGATCAGCGGCACCACGATGAACGACAGCTCGAAGAAATCGAGGAAGAACGCGAGGAAGAAGATCAGCAGGTTCACCACGATCAGGAAACCCGTCTGGCCGCCCGGCAGGCTGGTGAGCAGGTGTTCCACCCAGCGTTGGCCGTCCACGCCCTGGAAGACGAGCGAGAAGAACGTCGAGCCGATCAGGATGAACACGACGAAGCACGAGAGCTTCGTCGTCGTGGTCAGCGCCTGCTTCAGCAGCGAGAACGACAGGCGCCTGCGCGCAAGCGCCATCACGAGCGCGCCGAGCGCACCCATCGCGCCGCCTTCGGTCGGTGTCGCGATGCCCAGGAAGATGGTGCCCAGCACCAGGAAGATCAGCAGCAGCGGCGGGATCAGCACGAAGGTGACGCGCTCGGCTATCTTGGACAACAGGCCCATTCGCGTGACCTTGTTGACCACGGCCG
>DATJJL010000270.1:0-2275 GCA_035492155.1 Ramlibacter sp.
CCGGCCTGCGCCGGGGTGACGCGCTACTGGGCAGCGCGCGTGACCTCGTCCTCGGCCAGCGCCATCACATCGTGCGGATCCGAGTCTCGCAGCTTGTGGTCGCTCCACACTTGCCGCCAGCGCCGCGCTCCGGGCAGGCCGTTGCGCAGGCCGAGCATGTGACGCGCGATGGTTGGCCACGGCGTGCCGCGCTCGCGCTTCTCGCGTGACATGTAGTCGGCCATCGCGAGCTCGACGGACTCGCGCGTGATCTCGCGCGGTGCGTCGCCGTAGAAAACCTCGTCCCACGACGCGATCCACCAAGGGTTGTGATACGCCTCGCGGCCGATCATCGCGCCATCGAGATGATCGAGCGCCTCGTGCACCTGCTCATCCTTCGTGAGGCCGCCGTTCAGCGCAAACACGAGCTGCGGAAAATCGCGCTTCAGGCGATACACGAAGTCGTAGCGAAGCGGCGGAACCTCGCGGTTTTCCTTGGGCGACAGACCCTTCAGCCACGCATTGCGGGCATGCACGAAGAAAACGCCGCAACCCGCCTCGGCCACTTTGCCGACGAAATCGCGAACGAATTCGTAGCTCTCGGTCTTGTCGATGCCGATGCGATGCTTGACCGTGACTGGAATGGACACCGCGTCGCGAATCGCCTTCACGCAATCGGCAACCAGCTGCGGCTCCGCCATGAGGCATGCGCCGAACGATCCGCGCTGCACGCGCTCGCTCGGACAGCCGCAGTTGAGGTTGATCTCGTCGTAGCCCCACTGTTCGCCCAGGCGCGCGCTGTGGGCAAGCTCATGCGTGTCGCTGCCGCCCAGTTGCAGCGCAACGGGATGCTCTTCCTTGCTGAAGTCGAGGTGGCGCGGCACGTCGCCATGCACCAGCGCACCTTGCGTGACCATCTCGGTGTAGAGCATGGCGCGACGGCTGAGCAGGCGATGGAAGAACCGGCAATGGCGGTCCGTCCAATCCATCATGGGCGCGACGCTCATGCGCCAGTTTGAACTTGGGGAATGCGGCACGGTATCGACTGTAGCCGCGTCGCGCTGGCGTCCGATTGACAAGGCCGCGCGGCGTGTCGATCCTGAATTCACGCCGCCTCCTGCACGGGCGGAAGGAGCATGCATGAAGGTCTTTGCCCCCGAATCGAAGATGTTCACTCTGGGTGGGGTGTTCTACCCCACCGGCCACGTCTTCCTGATGTTTCCGTCGGCGGAAGAAGCTCTCTCGGCCGAGAAGAAGCTCATCGACGCAGGTTGCGACGGCGGCAGGATCTCGCTGCTGACGCCGCAGGACATCCACGAGAAGATCGCCGCGGGCGGTATGAACTCGGGTGAGGGCCTGCCCTCACCGGGTACCGAAGGCGCGACTGCCCTGCACTACGAGCAGCTTGCGCGCGAGGGACATCACGCGTTGCTGGTGCCCGCGCCAAGCGCGAAGGACACCGAGCGCGTGATGCGGGCCCTGGCGGGATCGAAGATTTCCTATGCGCAGAAATACCGGCACTTCGTCATCGAAGACCTCGTGCCGGATACCGCGCACTGAAAGCGCAGGGCTTAGCCCATGTGCAGGCCGCCGTTGACGGAGAACTCCGCGCCGGTGGCATAGCCGGCCTCTTCGCCCGCGAGCCAGGCGACGATCGACGCGATCTCGCCGGGCTCGCCCAGGCGCTTGACGGGGACCGTGCTGACGATCTTCTCGAGCAAATCCGGACGCACGGCCTTGACCATGTCGGTGCCGATATAACCCGGCGCAACGGTGTTGACGGTGACGCCCTTGGACGCGAGCTCCTGCGCGAGCGCCATCGAAAAGCCGTGCATGCCGGCCTTCGCAGCGGAGTAATTGGTCTGGCCCGCCTGGCCCTTCTCGCCGTTCACCGACGAGATGTTGATGATGCGGCCCCAGCCCTTTTCCACCATGTCGCCGACGACCTGCTTGGTCACGTTGAACATGGAGTTGAGGTTGGTGTCGATCACGGCGTCCCAGTCCTCGCGCGTCATCTTGAGGAACATGCGGTCACGTGTGATGCCTGCGTTGTTCACGAGGATGTCGATGGCGCCGTGCTCGGCCTTCGCCTTGCTGAAAGCCTCGACAGTCGATTCCCAGCTGCCCACGTTGCCGACCGACGCGTAGAAGCTGAAGCCCAGCGCCTTCTGCTCGTCCAGCCACTTCTTGAAATCGCGGCTCGGGCCGCAGCCCGCGATCACCTTGAAGCCTTCCTTGTGAAGACGTTGGCAGATGGCGGTGCCGATGCCGCCCATGCCGCCCGTGACGTATGCGA
>DATJJL010000271.1:0-5462 GCA_035492155.1 Ramlibacter sp.
TGGGCTCGTGCGTCGACTGCGACCTGTGCGTGCACGTGTGCCCGACGGGCATCGACATCCGCAAGGGCCTGCAGTACGAATGCATCGGCTGCGGCGGCTGCATCGACGTGTGCAACACCGTCATGGACAAGATGGGCTACGAACACGGCCTCATCCGCTTCACGACGCAGAACGCGATGAAGCAGCACTGGAGCCAGCGCGAAATCTGGCGCCACATCCTGCGTCCGCGCGTGCTCGTCTACGCGACGATCCTCGGCGGGCTGTGCTTCGTGCTCGCCCTCAGCCTCGCGATGCGCACGCCGCTGAAGGTGGACATCGTGCGCGATCGCGCAGCCCTGTCGCGCATCGCCCCCGGCGGCAAGCTGGAGAACGTGTACCGCCTGCAGATCATGAACGCAACGGAAAAGAAGCAGGAATACCGCATCACCGCGGACGGCCTGCCGCAGCTGGAGGTCGTGGCCGATCATGAGATCGATGTCGGCCCCGCCGAATCGCGCTGGGTCGCGGTGCGCCTGCGCATCCCCTATGGATCGGCCGAGCCGGGCTCGCACCCGATCCATTTCCACGTGGCCGCCGAACACGGCGAGGCCCAGGTCAACGAGAAGTCGGCATTCCTCGTGCCGCGATGAAAAGGAGCGAAGCGATGAACCAGGGATTCCAAAGCGCACCGTGGTGGAAGCACGGCCACGTGTGGCTGCTGATCTCCGGGCCTGCGGCGGTCGTGGTGGCGGGGCTGCTCACGGCGTGGATTGCCGTCGCTTCGCCCGATCCGCTGGTGGCAGAGGACTACTACCGGCAGGGGCTGGAGATCAACAAGCAGCTCGCGCGCGAGCGCGCCATGCTGCCCGCGATGCAGGGCCGCAATCACGCGGCCACGCCTGCCAAGCCGTAAGGAGACTTCCATGTGGACTCAGCGCCTGATGGGCGCGGCGTGGCCGGCCTTCCTGGCCGCGTGCGTGCTGGAGCTTTTGGTGTTTGCCTTCGCGGACCCGCGGGACCTTCACTGGGAAGGCCAGCCGCTCGGCTGGTCCCGGCAGGGCATCTACACCGTGGCTTTCTTCGTTTTCTGGCTGGTGAGCTTTGCTTCCAGCGTGCTCACGGCGCTGCTGCAGATGACACCCGCCGAGATCAACGAATGCCCGTTCACGCCGCAGGAGCGGCCGCAGGGTTGCCCGGGCGCACCGATGCGGTAAATTCCGCTGAAGGGAAAATCGCCGCCAGTGCTCAAGTCCTCCGTCAACGATCGCGACGCCGCCGTCAGGCTGGCCGGGGTCCTCGACTCCGCGATGGACGCCATCATTTCGGTGGATTCCGCGCAGAACATCGTGATGTACAACCAGGCCGCGCAGCGGATCTTCGGTTGGACTTTCGAGGAAGCGCGCGGCCAGGCCCTCACCATGCTTCTGCCCGAGCGCTATCGCGCGGAGCACGGCGGCCATGTGAAGCGTTTCGGTGCGACAGGGGTGACTTCGCGCCGCATGGGCGGCAGCACCATCGTCTACGGACTGCGCAAGAGCGGCGAAGAGTTCCCGGTCGACGCGTCCATCTCGCAGATGGATACCGGTGACGGGCATCTATTCACCGTCATCCTGCGCGACGTCACGGAGCGGGTGCGAGCCGAAAACGAACAGGCGCGCCTGGCCGCGCGGCTTTCGGGCCTGCTCGATTCGGCGATGGACGGCATCATCACCACCGACGAGCAGCAGCGCATCGTCATGTACAACCGCGCCGCCGAAAAGATCTTCGGCTGGCCGCAGCTGCAGGTGATGGGCCGCCCGCTGGAAATGCTCCTGCCCCCGCACTTTCGCCACAGCCACGCCAAGCACATCCAGCGCTTCGGCTCCACGGGGACGACCTCGCGCCGCATGGGCTCGGACCTCGTCATCCACGGCATGCGCCGCAACGGCGAAGAGTTCCCGATGGAAGCGTCGATCTCGCACCTGGACACCCCCGAAGGCAAGCTCTACACCGTGATCCTGCGCGATGTGACCGAACGCGTGCGCGCGCAGGAAGACCTTGCCAACTTCGCCAAGCAGGCCAGCGCCATTCGCGAGCAGGAAAAAAGCCGCGTGGCTCGCGAGCTGCACGACGAGCTCGCGCAGTCGCTCACCGCGCTCAAGATGGACGCGATCTGGCTGAAGGACAACATTGCGAAGGACCTCGAGCACGTCCCCGCGAAGATCGGCGGGATGCTGCGCATGCTCGATGGCGCGGTGGCGTCCACGCGGCGCATCGCGGCGGACCTGCGGCCGCTGGTGCTCGACGATCTGGGCCTCATGCCTGCCATCGACTGGCTCGTGCAGAACTTCCAGTCGCGCACGGGCATCGCGTGCAAGCTCGAGGCCGACGAGGATCTGGAGCTTGGCGAACCGTACGCGACGGCGGTGTTTCGCATCGTGCAGGAATCGCTGGTCAACGTCGGCAAGCATTCCAAGGCCGATCGCGTGACGGTGTCCATCGACGCGGTGGAAGGCGGCATGCGCCTGAAGGTGCAGGACAACGGGGTGGGCTTCGACCCGCACGTGCCTCGCAAGCATGAGTCGCTGGGCCTGGCGGGCCTGCGCGAGCGCGCGCAACTGCTCAAGGGAACCGTCGTCGTGCACAGCAAGCCGGGGCAGGGCACGACCATCGACGCTTTCATCCCCGTAGGAAGCCAACCATGATCCGCCTGGTGATCGCGGACGATCATGCGATCGTGCGCGAAGGGTTGAAGCGCATCGTCTCCGAAGCCGCGGGCCTGCGGGTGGAGGCGGAAGCCGGTGACGGCAACGAAGTGATGAAGATCGTGCGCGAGCGCGATTTCGACGTGCTCATGCTCGATTTGTCCATGCCGGGCCGAAGCGGCATGGAGCTGATCAAGCTCGTGAAGGCCGAGAAACCCAAGCTCAAGATCCTGATCCTCTCCATGCACCAGGAGACGCAGTACGCCGTGCGCGCCATCAAGTCGGGCGCGAGCGGCTATCTCACCAAGGAAAGTGCGCCGGCGCAGCTCGTGCTGGCGATCAACAAGATCGCATCGGGCGGCGCCTACATCAGCGCCGAGGTCGCGGAGCAGCTTGCGCTGGGCGCGATGCCCGGCGGCGCAGCTTCGCCGCACGAGACGCTGTCCGACCGCGAGTTCGAGGTGTTCCGCCAGCTCGTGATCGGCTCGTCGGTCACCGAGATCGCCGCGAATCTGAAGCTGTCGGTGAAGACCGTGAGCACCCACAAGGCGAACCTGATGCAAAAGCTCGGCGTCGCCAACCAGAGCGAGCTCGTGCGCTATGCGATCCGGCACGGGTTGGGCGGGGAAGACGTTTGAAACGAACAAGGCAGTGAAGTTGCTCTCGCCGGCGATGGCATTCAACGAGCTTGCCTAGGAATCGTCCTAGTCCCCCTCGTCCCACAGGCAGCTCCCAAACAGATTCGTCCGAAGGCGCGATTCAGCCTGCGCCGATGTCGCGATGCGTCGTGACCGGCGACAGTAACGGCTATGTCCACAGCAGCCGTTACGACCCGCACCCTCAAGGTGTTCCTCGCCGATGATTCGGGCCCCATCCGAGCCCGTGTTACCGGCATGCTCGTTCCACGGGTGACTGTGGTTGGGGAAGCCGCCACGCCGCAAAACTGCATAGCCGGCATCCTCGCCACGCATCCCGACGTCGTCGTGCTCGACGTGCAGCTCGAAGGCGGCCAGGGCATCGAAGTGCTCCGCGCCGTGCGCTCGGCCGACCCGGGCATCGCCTTCGTCGTCTTTTCCAACAATTCCGGCCCCGCTTACCGCAAGCGCTACCTCGGCGCGGGCGCCGCCCGGTTCCTCGACAAGTCGACCGAGTTCGACCAGCTCCCCACGGCCGTTGAGGCTGCCCCGCAATCGATTCAGCATTGAAGGAAGAAGCCATGACTGCCACCGCCACCGCCATCACCTCGCGCAACATTCGCATCGCCCCGGTGCCGACGACGACGCGCGCGACCTCGGTCGCACCGCTGAAGACTTTCTGCTCGACATGCCACCTGAAGGACCTGTGCCTGCCTTGCGGCCTGTCGGGCCCCGACGTACAGCGGCTCGACGGCCTGATGTTCGGCCGCCGCAAGATCGCGATGGGCGAGACGCTCTACCGCGAAGGCGACAAGTTCCAGTACGTCTACGCGGTGCGCGCGGGCACTTTCAAGTCCGCCCTCACGCTGATCGACGGACGCGAGCAGGTGAGCGGCTTCCAGATCGCGGGCGAGCTGCTGGGCCTGGACGGCGTCGCAGCCGGCAAGCATGCGAGCACGGCCATCGCGCTGGAAGATTCCGAAGTCTGCGCGATCCCCTACACGCACCTGAACGACCTCGCGCAGCAAAGCCCGAACCTGCAGATGTTGATGGCCCGCCTGATGAGCCGCGAGATCGTGCGCGAGCACAGCCTCATGATGCTCCTGGGCAGCATGAACGCCGATGAGCGCCTGGCCGCGTTCCTGCTGAACATGTCGCAGCGCATGAAGGCGCGCGGCTACTCGGCCAACGAGTTCCACCTGCGCATGTCGCGTGCCGAGATCGGCAGCTACCTGGGCATGAAGCTCGAAACGGTGAGCCGAACCTTCTCCGCCTTCCAGCAGCAGCGCCTGCTCGAGGTCGACAAGAAGCACATCCGCATCCTCGATCTCGAGGGGTTGCAGCGCGAGTTCGAAACACAGGTGCACTGAAATGAAAGCCCCACACCCGGCGCTGCAGGTCATCATCGACGAGCATGTTGCCGTTTCGGCAGTGCTTCGTTCGCTGGTTCCGCTCGTGGAAGAAGGCCCGGGCGACGAGCCCAGGCGATTTTTCGACGTGCTGCGCGCGATGCTCTTCTACCTCGACGAATTTCCCGAGAAGCGGCATCACCCGAACGAATCGAACCTGCTCTTCCCCAAGGTCGCGCGCCGTGCGCCGGATCTCATGCCGGTCATCCACAGACTCGAATCCGACCACATGCAGGGCGAGAACCGCATTCGCGAATTGCAACACCAGTTGCTCGCGTGGGAGCTGCTCGGCGACGCACGCCGAGCGGAATTCGCCCAGAATCTGAAGGACTACATCCGCTTCTACCTGGACCACATGCGAGTCGAAGAAATGCAGGTGTTGCCGGCCGCGATCGAGCATCTGCAGGATGACGATTGGGCCGAGCTGGACCGCGCCTTCGGCATCGCGCGCGACCCGCTTGCAGGCGGCCTGCGCGAGCCGGCCTACGATCGTCTCTTCACGCGCATCGTCCTTGCAGCGCCCGCGCCCATCGGTGTCGGCGCCGAACTGCGCAAGACCGCCGTGTGAAATACAAGGACTATTACGCCGACCTGGAAGTCCCGCGGGACGCCGACGAAGACACGATCAAGAAGGCGTATCGCAAGCTCGCGCGCAAATACCATCCGGACATCAGCAAGTCGCCCGATGCCGAGGCGAAATTCAAGGAAGTCGGCGAGGCCTACGCCACGCTGAAGGACCCTGAAAAGCGCGCGGC
>DATJJL010000272.1:0-9636 GCA_035492155.1 Ramlibacter sp.
GAGGGCAAATCGCTCAAGCCGATGTGAGCGTCACTCCAGCGACAGCACGAGCTTGCCGAAGTTCTCCCCGTTGAAAAGTTTCAGCAGCGCCTCGGGGAAATTCTCCAGCCCCGTGACGACGTCCTCGCGGCTTTTGATGCGACCGTCCTTCAGGTAACTCGCGAGCTCGGCGACCGCTTGCGGATAGCGGTCCGCGTAATCGAACACGACCATGCCTTCCATGCGTGCACGGTTCACGAGCAGCGACATGTAGTTCTTCGGGCCTTGCACCGCGCCCATGTTGTTGTATTGGCTGACCGCGCCGCAGATGACGATGCGCGCGCCGCGAGCGAGTTTGGCAAGCACGTGATCGAGGATCTCGCCGCCGACGTTGTCGAAGTACACGTCGACGCCTTTCGGGCAATGGTCCTTCAAACCCTGGCGCACGTTGCCGGCCTTGTAGTCGATGCACGCGTCGAATCCGAACTCCTTGACGACCCATTCGCATTTCGCGGGGCCGCCCGCGATGCCGACGACGCGGCAGCCCTTGATCTTCGCGAGCTGGCCGACGGTCTGGCCGACTGCGCCCGCGGCGCCCGAGACGACGACGGTGTCGCCGGGCTTCGGCTGGCCGACATCGAGCAGGCCGAAGTACGCCGTCATGCCGGGCATGCCCAGCACGTTGAGCCACTGCGTGACCGTGCCCATGCGCGTGTCGATCTTGAAGAGGCCCGCCTTGCGCATCTGCGCTTCCTCGATCGTCGCGTATTGCTGCACGCCGATCGCGCCGCAGACGAGGTCGCCTTCCTTGAAAGCAGCGCTCTTCGACGCGACGACTTTTCCGATGCCGCCGGCGCGCATCACTTCATCAATGCCGACCGGCTCGATGTAGCTCTTGCCTTCGTTCATCCAGCCGCGCATCGCGGGGTCGAGCGAGAGTGCGAGCGTCTTGATGAGAACGCCGCCTTCGCCCGGCTCGCGCACGGGTTCGGTGGTGAACGACCAAACGTCGCGCGTGGGCAAGCCCGTGGGGCGCTTCGCGAGACGGACCTGTGAATTGCTGAGGGCGGAAACTTGCGTCATGACTGGGGATGCTAGCCATGCTGACAAACCTCGGGAGTATCCGAGGTGACAATCGCCGCCCGCACCCTTCTATGTTGTAATGATTTGAGAGGGGCAACGACGAAGCCTTGAGAGGGTCCACTTGTCCATGCTTTCCCCCCTGAGCCGCAGCGTTCCCACGTCGCGAATCGCATTGCAGGAAAGGTTCGCGCAAGTTCGCGAACACACGCTCGCGCTCGCCGCTCCCCTGTCGGCCGAAGACCAATGCGTCCAGCCGATGCCCGATGCGAGCCCGACCAAATGGCATCTCGCGCACACGAGCTGGTTTTTCGAAGCGGTGATCCTGCGCGAACATGCGCCGGGCTACGAGCCGTTCGATTCGCGCTTCTTCCAGCTCTTCAATTCCTATTACGAGTCGCTGGGCCCCAGGCATCCGCGGCCCGAGCGTGGCCTGCTCACGCGGCCGTCGCTGGCGGATGTGCATCGCTACCGCGAGCATGTCGACGCGGCCATGCTGCGTTTCATCGGCGAATCACAAGGTGCAAGGTGGCAAGCTGCGGCGCCGCTGGTCGAGCTGGGTTTGCACCACGAACAGCAGCACCAGGAGCTCATCCTCACCGACATCCTTTTCATGCTGTCATGCAATCCCATGCTCCCGGCTTACGAACCCGTGGAGGCCGTGCCGCTTCGCATCGCGTCGTCGCCGCGTGCATCGAGCTGGATCGAAATGCAAGGCGGCATTGCCGAGATCGGCCACGCGGGCGGCGGCTTCGCATTCGACAACGAAGCGCCTCTGCATCGCGTGCTGCTCGCGCCATATGCAATTGCCGATAGTCTCGTGACCTGCGGCGAGTTCCTCGAATTCATCGAAGACGGTGGTTACGAGCGCGCGAGCCTGTGGCTGTCGGACGGCTGGGCGGCCGTTCGGTCCGGAAACTGGAAGCACCCGCTCTACTGGATCGCGCCGGAAGATCCGCGCAGCCACTCGCCGCATTGGCAGGTGTTCGGCCTGCATGGCGTGCGCGCGCTCGATGCGGATGCGCCCGTGACGCAACTGAGTTTCTACGAAGCGGCCGCCTATGCGGAATGGGCAGGCGCGCGCCTGCCGACGGAATTCGAATGGGAGGTTGCGTGCAAATCGTCGGGCAAATCGCCGGGCATGAAGCAGGTGCACGGCCATGCTTGGCAGTGGACACGCTCATCGTACGACCCGTATCCGGGCTTCCGTCCCTATTCGGGCGCCGTGGGTGAATACAACGGCAAGTTCATGGTCGGCCAGGTCGTGCTGCGTGGAAGCAGCGTGGCAACGCCCGAAAGCCATGCGCGGGACACATACCGCAATTTCTTTCCGCCGGCTGCACGCTGGCAGTTTTCGGGGCTGCGCCTCGCCAAGGACGCCGCATGCTGAGCCGCGATCCTCTA
Organism: Ramlibacter sp.; assembly: GCA_035492155.1. Taxonomy (GTDB): domain Bacteria; phylum Pseudomonadota; class Gammaproteobacteria; order Burkholderiales; family Burkholderiaceae_C; genus Ramlibacter. The sequence continues at coordinate 2,464 of DATJJL010000272.1, forward strand.
CACCTCGAAACCGGCGACGCGAAGTCGCATGGATCCACATTTGCGGCCGACGTGCGCGCGATGCTCACCACGCGTCCGCGCAGCATTTCGCCCAAGTGGTTCTACGACGAGCGCGGATCGAAGTTGTTCGACGCGATCTGCGATCTGCCCGAGTATTACCCCACGCGCACCGAGCTTGCGATCCTCACGCAGCATGCGGGCGAGATCGCATCGCACATGGGCGAGCGCGCGGAGATCGTCGAATTCGGCGCCGGCTCGCTTCGCAAGGTGCGGCTGCTGCTCGATGCAATGCAAGGGCCCGCACGCTACCTGCCGATCGACATCTCCGGCGAACACCTCGCGCGCTGCGCAGTCGAACTGCAGCGCGATTACGCGGGGCTGGATGTGCAGCCCGTGGTGGCAGATTACACGCAGCGCCTGTTGCTCCCGGCGCCGCTGCCGCATGCGGGCAAGCGCGTCGGCTTTTTCCCCGGCTCGACGATCGGCAACTTCACGCCGGACGAAGCGATGCATTTCCTCGTGGTCGCGGGCCAGGTGCTGCGCGGCGGCGCGCTCTTGATCGGCGCCGATCTCGTGAAAGACCCCGACGTGCTGCATGCCGCGTACAACGACGCGCAAGGCGTGACGGCCCAGTTCAACCTGAATGTGCTGTCGCGCGCAAACCGCGAACTGGGCACGAACTTCGACATCTCCAAGTTCTGGCACAGCGCCTTCTACAACGCGCCGCAATCGCGCATCGAGATGCACCTCGTCAGCCGCGCAAGGCAGCGCGTCTCGATCAACGGGGAAAGCTTCGACTTCGACGAGGGCGAGGCGATCCACACCGAAAACTCGTACAAGTTCACCATCGAAGGGCTGCACGCGCTTGCGGTGCACGCGGGCTTTCGCCCCGGCCCGGTGTGGATGGACCCCGAGCGGATGTTCAGCGTGCATTGGCTGCATGCTCCCGCATGAAGGAGACCGTATGAAAGCGATCTGGAACGACGTGACCCTGGCCGAAAGCGACGACACGGTGCTCGTCGAAGGCAACCATTACTTCCCCGCGAGTTCGCTCAAACGCGATTACGTGAGCTTCTCGAACACGCACACCGTCTGCCCGTGGAAGGGCACGGCCAGCTACTACTCGGTGATGGTCAACGGCGAGCTGAACCCCGACGCCGTCTGGTATTACCCCGACCCGAAGCCCGAAGCCGAGATGGTTCGCGACCGCGTGGCGTTCTGGAAGGGCGTGAAGGTGACGGACTAAAGTCCGTCATCCCGGCGCAGGCCGGGATCGATGGCAATGGATTGCGCGCGAATTTTTCGGCGCCAACGACCCCGGCCTGCGCCGGGGTGACATCCGGAGGTGAACATGGCGGACTGGATCGAAGTCGACGCGGCCATCATCGGTGCAGGCCAGGCGGGGCCAGCGCTGGCCGTGGCGCTTGCGCAGCGCGGCGAGAAGGTCGCGCTCGTCGAAGCCGTGCAACTGGGCGGCACCTGCGTGAACAACGGCTGCACGCCGACCAAGACATTGCGCAAGAGCGCGCGCGTCGCGTGGCAGGCCCGCCATGCGGCGGAGTTCGGTGTGCACGTCGGCGAGGTAAAGGTCGATTTCGCCGCGGCGATGAACCGCATGCAGGACCGCGTCGAAACAGCGCGTGCCGGTTTGCATGCTTGGGTCGGTGGTCAACCGAACATCACGCTCGTGTCGGGCTGGGGATCTTTCGCGGGCGGCAAGCAAGGCCAGTTCGACCTCACGGCCGGCGCGCAATCGATGCGCGCGAAACGCGTGTACCTCAACACCGGCACGCGGCCTTTCATCCCGCCGATCCCGGGGCTTGCGGATGTGCCGTACCTGGACAACGACAGCCTGCTCAAGCTGCGTACATTGCCACGCAAGCTCGTCATCATCGGCGGCAGCTACATCGGGCTGGAGATGGGGCAGATTTTCCGGCGGCTCGGCTCGGAGGTGGTCGTGATCGAGACCGCACCTCGCATCACCGCACGAGAAGATGAAGACGTCACGTCATGCATCGCCGCGTTCCTCGAGAAGGAAGACATCCGCATCGTCGCGGGCCAGGCGGTAACGAAGGTCGAGAGCGATGGCGACGGCATCGTCGCGCACGTGGGCAACGAGCGCATCGAAGGCTCGCACGTGCTGGTCGCGACAGGGCGATTGCCCAACACCGAAAAGCTCAATCTCGCCGCAGTGGGTGTCCAGACCGATGCGCGCGGCTACATCACGACGAACGGCAGGCTCGAGACGAACGTACCCGGCATCTGGGCATTGGGCGACATCAACAAGCGCGGCGCTTTCACGCACACGAGCTACCACGACCACGAGATCGTGCTCGCCAACCACGAAGGCGGCAGTCGCTCTGCCGACGACCGCACGATGTGCTACGCGATGTTCACCGACCCGCCGTTCGCGCGTGTCGGCATGTCGGAAAGCGAGGCGCGCGCTTCGGGCCGCAAGGTGCTGATGGCTACCTTCGACATGAAGAACGTCAGTCGCGCGAAGGAAGAAAGCGAGACGATCGGCCTCGTGAAGCTGATCGTCGATGCGCAAACCGACAAGTTCCTCGGCGCGACGCTCGTGGGCCTGAATGCCGACGAGATCGTCCACGTCTTCACGAATTTCATGGCGGCCGGCGGCACAGCGCGAACAATGAAGGAAGCATTGCCCGTGCACCCGACTGTTGCGGAATTCTTCCCGACGATCCTCGCGAGGCTCAAGCCCCTTCAGTAGCGTTAAGCTTGGGGCGTGAAGCTTCTTGCCCCGCACATCACCGGCCCCGCGCGGCTCGAACACGCCATGCGAGATCGCGGCTATGCCGTGCTCACACCCCACGCCGTGTGCGGCCTGGCCGGCTGTTCGCTCGAAGACCTGATGGCGCTGCGCGCAAGCTGGGGCGACCTGCCGCCGGACAACTACCTCAAGGACGGCGGGCATTACCGCCGCCGCCGCCACTCTTCGTACGTGGTCGACGGCGACAGCGTGAATCTTGCGCCGCATCGCGCGCACTGGCAGCCGGTGGAATACAACGCCTTGCACGGCGGCATGCAGCGCTGGTTCGAGCCCGTCGCGCCCGCAGTCGCGCAATCGGCCGCGTGGCTCGCGGTGGTCCGCTGGCTCGCTCGCGAGTGCTCCGCGGTCAAGGGCAAGCGCCGTTGGTTCGTGGAGGCGCATCAGTTCCGCATCGACACCGAAGGCGGCATCGGCCGGCCGACGCCCGAGGGCGCGCACCGCGACGGTGTCGATCTCGTCGCGGTGTTCCTCGTCGCGCGCGAAGGCATCAAGGGCGGCGAGACGCGAGTGTTCGAAGCCGACGGCCCGAAGGGCGAGCGCTTCACGCTGATCGAGCCGTGGTCGCTGCTGCTGCTCGACGACGAGCGCGTGATCCACGAATCGACGCCGATCCAGCCCGCAGGCGAGGGCGGCGGGCATCGCGATACGCTGGTGCTGACGTACCGCGCGGGTGGGTTCCAGGGCGGCTAGCGGCGCATCAATCGCGAATGTCGCCGATCGCGTTCGTGCCGAAGTCCGAGCGGGCCAGATACGCGATCACTTTCTTCGCCGCATCTTCGGGCGAAACCAAAACGCCTTGCTGCTTGATGCCGGTGAAGTAGCCGATGTCCGGGAACTGGCTCGGGTCGCTGGTGCGAAGCTGCACCTGCATGTCGGTATCGATCACGCCGGGCGCGAGCGAACACACTTTCGCGCCGTTCGGTCGCTGGGCTTCTTCCAGTGCGACGCAGCGCGTGAAGTGATCCATGCCCGCCTTGGCCGCGCAATAAAGCGTTTGCGAAGCCATCGCGCGACGGCCTAGCCCCGAGGAGATGTTCAGCACCTTGCGCTGCGCTTTCCACGATTGCGTCGCGCGCAGGAAAGAGGATGTGAGGAGCAGCGGTGCTTCGAGATCGACGCGAATGGCGTCCGACAACTCTTGCAGGCCGAGGTTGCCCAGCGGCCCGACTTTCGGCAGCAGCGCGGCGTTGTTGATCAGCGTGACCGAATCCCAGCCTTGCGACGCCTTGTCCTCGAGCCACGTTTCGAGGCGCGCCGCGGCGACATCGGCGCGCGCGAGATCCTGCGGCCATTGCTCGCACTTCAGCTCGGGACTGGTCTTGCGCGAGATGCCCAGCACTTCGTGGCCGGCCTCGATGAGCTGCGCCGCGATTGCCTGCCCCATGCCGCGCGATGCGCCGGTGACGATGGTGAGATGTCGGGCCATTATGTTTCTTCTCCTAAAAGGGTGCCTCGCTCCTGAACAGCAGTGTCTTGCCGCTGCAAGGATGCGCGAGTTCCAGTTGCGTCGCGTGCAGCATAAGCCGCGGCGCGAGACCCTGCACGGCCCGGGGCGCATAGAGAGCATCGCCGAGGATGGGATGGCCGATCGCCATGAGGTGCACGCGCAATTGGTGCGATCGTCCGGTGACAGGGTCGAGTTCCACGCGCGTTGTGTCGATTTTGTCGTCGTGCGCGATCACGTGCCACAAGGTGCGGCTCGGTTTGCCGATTTCATGATCGACTTTCTGGCGCGGGCGGTTCGGCCAGTCGGCACCAAGCGGCAAGTCGATCTCGCCTTCGCTCGCAGGCATCGAACCCGTCACCAGTGCGACATAGCGCTTGCGAACTTCGCGTCCCGCGAAAGCGATGCTCAATGTGCGCTGCGCTTTCACGCCTCGCGCCATGAGGAACAGGCCCGAGGTCGCCATGTCCAGGCGATGCACGACGAGCGCATCGGCAAATTCGCGCTGCACTCGCGCCGCGAGGCAATCCTGCTTGTCGTCCCCGCGGCCGGGCACCGATAGCAGGCCGGCAGGTTTGTCCACCACAATCAGCGCGTCGTCGCAATACACCACCTCGGACAATCCGCCCATGTTCTCGTCCATTCCCCTGTCGCTGCAGACCATCCTGCTGCTCGTCGCTTCCAACGTGTTCATGACCACCGCGTGGTACGGCCACCTCAAGTTTTTCAAGGAAGGCTCGTCATGGTACGTGGTGGCCCTTGTGAGCTGGGGCATCGCGCTTTTCGAATACCTGCTCCAGGTGCCGGCCAACAGGATCGGTTTTCTCGAAGCGGGCTACACCGTTGCGCAACTCAAGATCCTGCAGGAAGTGATCACTCTCGCGGTGTTCGCGCCGTTTGCGGTTTTCGTTCTCGGGCAGCCGCTGAAACTCGACTACCTGTGGGCGGGCCTGTGCATGTTGGGCGCGGTGTACTTCATGTTCCGCGGCAGCTGATCGCTGCCGACGCCCAGTTACACTCGCGAATTCCGATCCAGGAGTCCGGCATGTTCTTCGGCAAGCTGCTTCCGCGCGAAGGCAATTTCTTCGAGATGTTCAACCAGCACGCCGACCGCATCGTCGACGCGGCTCGCGCCTTTGCCCAGCTGGTCGCCAACTACAACGATCCGCACCTGCGCGAGCAATACAACCGCGACGTCGACAACGCCGAGCGCGCCGCCGACCGCGTGACGCACGAGGTCAACCGCCTCATCCACAAGACCTTCATCACGCCGATCGATCGCGAGCAGATCCACACGCTGATCAACACGATGGACGACGTCGCGGACCTGATCCAGGACTGCGCCGAGACCATGGCGCTGTACGACGTGCGCGCGATGACGGAGGAGATCACCCGCCTCACGGACCTGGCCGTCAAGTGCTGCGACCGCGTGAAGGACGCCGTGTACATGATCGGCAAGCTGGGCGATGCGCCCGTCGCCGAAGCGGCGCTGAAGGCCTGCGAGGAAATCGACAAGCTCGAATCCGATGCCGACCGAGTCATGCGCTCGGCGATGAGCAAGCTGTTCCGCGACGAGCCCGACGTGCGCGAGGTGCTCAAGCTCAAGGCCATCTACGAGCTGCTCGAAACGATCACCGACCGCTGCGAGGACGTCGCGAACGTGATCGAGGGCATCATCCTCGAGAACTCCTGATGGAGGCAACGCTCACCCTCGTGGTCATCCTGGTGGTGATCGCGCTGCTGTTCGATTTCATGAACGGCTTTCACGACGCCGCCAATTCGATTGCGACCGTCGTCTCCACGGGTGTGCTCAAGCCGTTCACGGCCGTCGCGGTGGCGGCGGTGTTCAACTTCGTTGCGTATGCGCTCTTCGGCCTGCACGTCGCGTCCACGGTGGGCAAAGGCATCGTCGAAGCGAATGTGGTGGACGTGCACGTCGTCTTCGGTGCGCTCATCGGCGCGATCGTCTGGAACGTGCTGACCTGGATGTGGGGCATCCCGAGCAGCTCGTCGCACGCGCTCATCGGCGGCATCGTGGGTGCGGTGATGGCCAAGGCAGGCGCGGGCGAACTGATAGGCGCGGGCATCTGGAAAACGGTGCTGTTCATCTTCCTGTCGCCCGTGCTCGGCTTCATTCTCGGGTCGATGATGATGATCATCGTGTCGCATGCCTTTCGCCGCACGCCGCCCGCGCGTGTCGACCGCTGGTTCCGGCGCCTGCAATTGCTTTCGGCGAGCGCATACAGCCTGGGGCACGGTGGCAACGACGCTCAGAAAACGATCGGCATCATCTGGATGCTGCTGATCGCCACCGGCTACCTCGATGCTGCAGCGAAAACACCGCCGATCTGGGTCGAGATCTCGTGCTACACGGCCATCGCGCTGGGCACGCTTTTCGGTGGCTGGCGCATCGTCAAGACCATGGGCCAGAAGATCACGAAGCTCAAGCCCGTGCACGGCTTTTGCGCCGAAACCGGCGGGGCGATGACGCTGTTCATCGCGTCCGCGCTGGGCATCCCGGTATCGACGACGCACACCATCACGGGCGCGATCGTCGGTGTCGGCTCCACGCAGCGCGCAAGCGCGGTGCGATGGGGCGTCGCCGGCAACATTGTCTGGGCGTGGATCTTCACCATCCCCGCGAGCGCTTTCGTCGCGAGCATTGCCTACTGGGCCAGCCTGCAGTTGTTTTGAGCAGCGAAGCTATTCGCTGATCTTGCGGCCTTCCTCGACCTGGTATTCGAAGTAACGCTGGAAGCTGTAGGCGATGCTCGCCATCAGGCACGTCGTGCCGATCAGGAGCGACAACACGATAGCACCGATGGTGAACCAGTTGGTGCCGCCGGCCTTGTGCTCGGCATCCAGGCCCGGGTTGAACTTCGTGTTCCACTCTTCTCGCGTCTTGAGGCCATAGATGATGGCCATCAGTGCGCAGCCT
>DATJJL010000273.1:0-15468 GCA_035492155.1 Ramlibacter sp.
TATGGCGCGAATTGCCCGACCATATGATCCCGACCCTTCGACCGGCTCGCGCAGAGAATCTCTCGCGCCATTGCGCCGCTCGTACAGGGTCGGCATGCAGGTACGGAATTGCCGATGGAACGTCTGCAAGCGTGGTTCCGAACGCGTGGGGAAGGCTCAGGAGCGGACACTGGTAATCGAATGCAGGCAGTGGCTGCGCTGCTTCGATGATCCGGCAGTTGGGCGCGAGCGCTCCTGCCAAGGGTGCGACTTCGGGCGGCACGCGAAGGAACACTTCGCGTGCTCGCGATGCGACGAGCGGGACATAACGCAAGAACTGCAGCACGTCGCCCAGGCCCTGCTCGGAATACAACAGGATCGTGGCGTTCGCGAGGCTTTCCTTTCCCGACCACCTGGGTGCGCCCGACACGGACGCACCGCCCGCTGCGGCGAAGCCCTTGGCTTTCCAGCGTGCTTCGTGCGCAAGCCACCCCGCCTCGAATTCTCCGAGCAGCAGGTGCGCGACGGCGCTGTTCCACTGCAGGTCGGCATCGTCCGGATAAAGGCGCTGCGCTTCGGCCGTGACGTCGCGCGCCTCGGCGACGCGCAGCAGCGCGAGCAGCGCGCGTCCCCGCGCATGCATGGCCTGTTTGTGCTCCGGTTGCAGGCGCAAGGCGGCTTCTGCCGCAGCAAGTGATTCCTCCGCACGGTCAAGCCGATGCAGCGCGGCCGCGCGATTGCACAAAGTGTCGGCGTCGGCGCCATGCTTCGCAATCAGCTGGTCGAAGGCGCAGAGCGCCTCGGATGCGCGGCCCTTTTCCAGAAGCAAAGTCGCACGTGTGCTCCGGGCCGCAACGTTGCCGGGTTCGCTTGCGAGCACTGCTTCGACTGCGGCAAACGCCTCATCGCTGTCGCCGTGCGCGTGCAGTGCCTGGGCGAGTTGCATGAGGCAGGCGGCCGTTGGTTGCGAATCAACAGCGTGTCTTGCGAATGCCACTGCCTCGTCGGCTCGTTGCGATTGCACGAGCAAAGGCACGATTTCCTGCAGTGCCTGCTCGAAACCGGGCCGCGCTGCCATCGCCGCTCGAAGACTTTCGAGCGCTTGGTCCGTCTGTCCCTGGGCGCGCCGTGCTTGCGCAAGCAGGTAGTGCGCATCCGCCAGCGTTTCGTTGTCGCCACCCGCCCGCGCAATCGCCTGTCGAATGCCCTCGATCGCCTCCGCAGGGTGGCCTTGTTCGAGCAGCACGTATGCCAGGTTCACGCGCGCATGCGGATCGGCGGCGTCGGCGTCGATCGCGCGGCGATAGCAGTCGGCAGCTTCATCGAGCTGGCCGCGGCCGAGCGCCGCGTTGCCGCGGCTGCGCAATTCAGACGCAAGCTCTGCGTCCTTGCGAGCGTTGCCCCAGAGCTTCTTGAACATCGCAGCAATTGTGCCCGCGGCCTCAGGCTGCGTCGTCGCGGGTTCCTGGCGACAGCACCCGCCGGATCACGTCACCATCGAACCCGCGTGTGGCGAGAAACCGCGCCTGCTTCGCGCGCTCGTTGGCATCGCGCGGCGGCGTACCGAACTTCCTGGCCCACACGTCTCGCGCCCTATCGAGTTCGGTCGCGCGCAGGCCGGCCACCGCGGCATTCACCAGTTCGGGGTCCAGCCCTTTCGACTGCAGCTCCTGCTTGATCCGCAGCGCACCGAGCTTCACGGATCGCCGGTGCACGACCGATTGCGCGACCCGCTCATGATCGATGAAACCGCGCTCCTGAAGCTCGTCGAGCACACGCGCGATGTCGCCGGGACTTTCGGCGTGCCTGGCGAGCTTGCGCTCCAGCTCGCTGCGCGAGTGCTCGCGCTGCGAGAGGAAGCGCAGCGCCCGGCCCTTGAGCGACAGCTGCGGGCGGGCGCGCTGGATCACTCTTCTTCGGCTTCGCCGTGCGCAGCGTCGGGCAAGCCCACGATGCCGATCTCGTGGCGGATCTTGTTCTCGATCTCGCGGGCGAGCTGTGCGTTTTCGCGCAGGAATTCGCGCGCGTTGTCGCGGCCCTGGCCGATCTTTTCGCCGTTGTAGGCATACCAGGCGCCGGATTTCTCGATGATGCGATGCGTGACACCCATGTCGATGATCTCGCCCTCGCGCGAGATGCCCTCGCCGAACATGATGTCGAACTCGGCCGTCTTGAACGGCGAGGCCACCTTGTTCTTCACGACCTTGACCTTGGTCTCGTTGCCGATGGATTCCTCGCCCTTCTTGATCGTGCCGGTGCGACGGATATCGAGGCGCACGGAGGCATAGAACTTCAGCGCGTTGCCGCCGGTCGTCGTCTCGGGCGAGCCGAACATCACGCCGATCTTCATGCGGATCTGGTTGATGAAGATGACCATGCAGTTGGTCTTCTTGATCGTTGCCGTGAGCTTGCGCAGCGCCTGCGACATGAGGCGCGCCTGCAGGCCGGGGAGCGAATCGCCCATCTCGCCTTCGATTTCCGCCCTGGGCACCAGCGCCGCGACCGAGTCGATGACGATCAGGTCCACGGCGCCCGAGCGCACGAGCGAATCGACGATCTCCAGCGCCTGCTCGCCGGTGTCGGGTTGCGAAATCAGCAGGTCGGACAAGGTGACGCCCAGCTTCTGCGCATACTGCACATCCAGCGCGTGCTCGGCGTCGACGAAGGCGCACTGGCCGCCGGTGCGCTGCATCTCGGCGATGACTTGCAGCGTGAGCGTGGTCTTGCCCGACGATTCCGGCCCGTAGATTTCGACCACGCGGCCGCGCGGCAGGCCGCCGACGCCCAGCGCGATGTCCAGGCCGAGCGATCCGGTCGAGACGACCTGGATGTCCTCGATCTTCTCGCCTTCGCCCAGACGCATGATCGTGCCCTTGCCGAACTGCTTTTCGATCTGCGCCAGTGCCGCCTGCAGGGCTTTCTGCTTTTCGTTGTCTGCCGCGCTGATCTTGGTGCCTTTGACTTGTGCGTCCATGTCGCTTCCTCTGGGTGTCGGTGTTGGGTTTATTGACAGGCTGGATGCCTGACCAGCACTCTAACGGCCGGAGTACCTCGCGGTAAACAAGATTTTTCGTCAGTTTGCCTTACTATTCGCAGATGGACTCGAAGGACCATTCCTGGCGCCTGACACACCTGGGCCGTCTGCTCGGCAACGCTGCTCGCCGCTTCGACGAGCGCGTGCTGGAGCTGATGGCGCGCGACATCGACGTGCCGCTCGCGCTGTCGAACCTCGCGGCGCGCGGCCAAATCAGCGCGGCGCATGTGCACATCACGCGACACGTCGCCCTCGAAGGTTCGCGCCTGACCGACCTCGCGCAGAAGGCCGGCATGACCAAGCAGGCAATGGGCGACCTCGTCGATCAATGCGAAGCGTGGGACATCGTGAAGCGAGAGGCGCACCCGCGCGATGCGCGCGGCAGGCTCGTGCGATTCACGCCCACAGGTCTCGCGTGGCTTCAGGCGTTCAAAGCCGCCGTGGCTCAGGCGGAGTCGGAGTTCCGGCAGGAAGTCGGCGATGAAGTCGCGACGGTGGTGCAAATCGGCCTGGAGGCATACGCGGGCGAGTGGGGTGCAGCGCCGCCGCGCACGGCGAAACGCTAGCCCACGCCTACAATGAATCGAGCAAGAGGAGACACGCGATGCGCATCCTGATAGCGGAAGACGACCAGGTGCTGGCCGATGGCCTGCTGCGGTCGCTGCGCGCATCCGGTGCCGCGGTGGATCACGTGGCGAGCGGCTCGGAGGCCGACGCCGCGCTGATGGCCAACGAGTTCGACCTGCTGATCCTCGACCTCGGCCTGCCGCGAATGCACGGGTTCGATGTGCTCAGGAAGCTGCGCGGCCGCGGCTCGAACATGCCGGTGCTGATCCTCACCGCAGCCGATGCAGTCGAAGAGCGCGTGAAGGGCCTCGATTACGGCGCCGACGATTACATGGCCAAGCCTTTTTCGCTGCAGGAGCTCGAAGCGCGTGTGCGGGCGCTCACGCGCCGCGGAATGGGCGGCACCACCAGCACGATCAAGCATGGGCCGCTGGTGTACGACCAGGCCGGCCGCGTGGCGACCATCGACGGCAAGATGGTCGAACTGTCCGCGCGCGAGCTGGGCCTTCTCGAAGTTCTGTTGCAACGTGCGGGCCGCCTCGTGTCGAAGGACCAGCTCGTGGAGCGGCTTTGCGAATGGGGCGAAGAGGTGAGCAACAACGCCATCGAGGTCTACATCCACCGCCTGCGCAAGAAGATCGAGAAAGGCCCGATCCGCATCGCGACGGTCCGGGGCCTGGGCTACTGCCTCGAGAAGATTCCCTGAGCGGCGCGCCGGGCGCATGAAGTTCTTCCAGCGCGAACAACGGTCGCTTTTCGGCGAGATCCTCGACTGGATGCTCACGCCGTTGCTGCTGCTGTGGCCCGTGAGCCTCGCACTCACCTGGCTCGTGGCGCAGAGCATCGCGGGCAAGCCATTCGACCGCGCGCTCGAATACAACGTGCAGACGCTGGCGCAGCTCATCGCGGTGCAGAACCAGCATGCCGTGTTCAACCTGCCGCAGCCCGCGCGCGAGTTGCTTCGCGCCGACGATGCGGACCTGGTTTACTACCAGGTCCTCGGGCCAAAGGGCGACTTCCTGGCCGGCGAGCGCGACTTCCCGCATCCGCCCGACGACGAAACGAGCGCCGTCGGCGACGTTCGCCTGCGCAACGACGAAGTGCGCGGCCTCGACGTGCGAGTGGCCTACACCTGGATCAAGCTCGACCTGCCCGATTCGCAGCCCTGTCTCGTGCAGGTTGCCGAGACTCGCGAGAAGCGTTCGGTCCTCGCAACCGAGATCATCAAGGGCGTGATGCTGCCGCAGTTCGTGATCCTGCCACTCGCGGTGCTGCTCGTGTGGCTTGCCCTTGTGCGCGGCATCAAGCCGCTCTCGCAACTCGAAGAGCGCATTCGCGCGCGCAAACCGGACGATCTCTCGCCGCTGGACGACAAGGCCGTTCCGCTGGAAGTTGCGCCGCTGGTGCAATCAGTGAACGACCTGCTCACCCGCCTGAAGGATTCGATCGCGACGCAAAAGCGATTCCTCGCCGATGCCGCGCATCAGCTGAAAACACCGCTCGCGGGACTTCGCATGCAAGCCGACCTTGCGCAGCGCGAGGCGTTCAATGCGGAGGAGCTCAAGCAATCGCTCAAGCAGATCGGCCGATCCAGCATGCGCGCGACGCACACGGTGAACCAGTTGCTCTCGCTGGCACGCGCCGAGTCGAGCGGACAGGCGACCGCGCTGCAGCCTTGCGATCTCGCGCGGGTCGTCACCGACGTCGTGCGCGATTCCGTGCCGCGCGCGATCGATCGCCGGATCGATCTCGGCTACGACGGCCCGGCACCCGGTGACGCGAGCGTCCAGCTCGAGGCCAATCCGACGCTGCTCAAGGAGCTGGTTCGCAACCTGTTGGACAACGCCATCAACTACACGCCATCGAGCGAAGCGAGCCCGGGCGTCATCACGGCGCGCGTGCTCGCCGATCCTTTCGGGCATGCGATGGTGCTGCAAGTCGAGGATTCGGGGCCGGGCGTGCCTGAAGCGGAGCGCGAGCTGGTCTTCCAGCCGTTCTACCGCGCGCTCGGCACGAACGTGGACGGCTCGGGCCTGGGCCTGCCCATCGTTCGAGAAATCGCGCGGCAGCACAACGCGGAAGTGACGCTGGAAGATGCGCGACCGGGACACAACCCGCCGGGCACGCGTGTCAGCGTGCGCTTCGTCGTTGCGGACCGGCGCGCGGCACCGGCTGCGCAGGCTCAGGCCGCTTTGTAGAGATTCAGCTGCAGTCGCTCGCGTTCGATCGCGTGCGCAACCGGCGCCAGCGCCGCCACCTTCTGCACATGCGACCACAAAGCCGTGAACGTCGTCGGATCGATGCCCGCGAAGCCGCCCCAGCGCAGCAGCGTGAGTGCATACGCGTCCAGCGGCCCGAACTTCGCGCCGCCGAGGTACGCGCGACCTTCGGCCTGCATCTTCTGCGCCATCGCTTCGATTTCGGCGAGCATGCCGGCATACAGCTTCGCGTTGAATGCCTTGATGGCCTGCTGCGACGCCGCGTCGTCGGCGAACTTGTAGGGCATGAAGACGTGCGTGAACGTCGGGTGCACCGTGTTGTTCATCCACGCGAGCGTCTCGAGTGCGCGCGTGCGTGCAAGCGTTTCGCGCGGCAGGAACTCGCACTCGGGAAACTTCGCGTCGAGATAGTTCACGATCGCGACGATCTGCGTGATCACCTCGCCGTCGGCAACGAGTACGGGCACCTGGCCGTGCGGGTTGATCGCGCGGAATTCGGGGCCGAGGTTCTCCTGCTTGTGCAGCTTCACGAGCACGGGCTCGAAAGCTGCGCCGCTGGTTTCCAGCAGCGTGTGCGGCACGAACGAGCATGCGCCCGGTGCGAAATAAAGCTTCAGCGACATCGATTTCTCCTTCTTCGCCTTTAGGACCGGCATGCCTTCAGCGGCTTGCCGTTCAGCGCGCTTTTCAAGTCGTCGAGCTTCGATCGAAGCGTGTCGTCGACAGCGGGAAACTTCAGCAGCTCACCTTTGGATTCGGTTCTTTCCTGGACGACCTTGGCGGTGTGCACGCCTTTTTGCCCGAGTGCTTCGAGTTGCTGCCTGGCGGCCGCCTCCGTCGGATACCCGCCCAGCGAAATGCCCGGCTCGAGCGAAGCATTGGCCAACGGCTCGAACGACACGTTGCGCTCGCGAAGTTCGGCCTTCTTCTTTTCGAGCGAAGCTGTGTCCGGATATTTGCCCATGTAGACGATCCAGCGCGCGGGCTCCGTCGCGGGCTCGATCGTCCAGCTGCCGCCGGGCCAGCCATCGAGCGATTGCTTGAGCGACGTTGCTTCGGTCTCGGTGAAAAGCCCCGCCTGCAGGCATTCGGGCGCCTTGACTGCTGCGATTTCGATGCGCTTCGCTTCGTCGCCGGGCAGGACGCGCACCGCCTCGGGCTGGATTTGCTGCGCCATGCGTTGCGGCTCCGATTGCTGCACGGGCGCGAAGCCCACAGGCGCCAGCAAGCCTTGCGCCCACGCGAAATACGTGGCGTTCGCAAGCAGCAGCAAAAGCACCAGCAGACGCAGCATCGGAAAGTTTCAGGCGGGACGCACGCTGACTTCGGCGCTAGTCACCGTCGTCATGCCGGCCGCAGTATGCACCAGCAGGCCGCCAGTGTCGGTGACGCCATGCGCCGTGCCCGCCGTGCCGTCGGACAGCACCACGGCGCGATCGCGCAGCGCGTCGCGCGAATCAAATCGCGCATGGAACGGCGCGAAGCCGAAGGTCTGAAAAGCGAGCACCGATTCGACCAGTGGCTTGGCGATACGCGCGAGCACCCCCGGCGCATCCGTGCCGGCCAGCAGTTCATCGACCGCCGCAGGCGCTGTGGAAAGCCCTTCGGCCCTGGGCTGCCTCACGTTGATGCCGACGCCGATCACCGCGTGACGCGGCAACGAATGCGCGCCCGCATTCGCTGTCTCGATCAGGATGCCCGCGAGCTTGCGATCGTCCACCCAGAGATCGTTGGGCCACTTGAGGCGAACGAGCGGGTGAAGCTGCTCCGCGATGGTGACGCCCACAGCGAGCGACAGGCCCGCCCAATCTGCCGGGGCGAGCGGCAGTCCCAGCGAAAACGTGAGCGAATCGCCCGGTGCACTGGCCCATCCACGGCCGAGGCGGCCACGGCCCGCCGTCTGGCTTTCCGCCACGAGCAGCACGGGCTCGATGCGCCCGGCGCGCGCGCGCCGCATCAACTCGGTGTTGGTGGAATCGACTTGGGGCAGCACTTCGACCGTGAAGCCGGGCAGAAGCGGCGCGACCGCTTCCCAGATGGCCTCACCGCCCCAGTTCACGATCACTTCTTCCTGGAGCTCGACCCGCGTTTGGGAGCGAGCATGGTGCCGCGGCAATCCTTCGCGCCGCACAGGCACAGGTATTCGGCCTTGAGCTTTTTCGTGTAGGGCTCGTCGATGACGAGGCCGTAGTCGTAATTGAGCTCGTCGCCGGCCTTGATGCTCCGAACCGCCTTGATGAAGACCCGATGCGTGTCTTCGTCCTCGTCCGACTCGCAATTGGGATTGCACGAGTGGTTGATCCAGCGTGCGGCGTTGCCGCCCACGGCCGCATCGATCACCTTCTTGCCGTCCATGATCGAGAAAAAGAAGGTGTGGTTGGGGTCGTTCGGGTCGCTGGACTTGCGGCGATCCGCCTCGCGCCAGCCGATGATTTCACCGACGTACTCGATGACGGTGTCGCCCTTGGCGATGTCCTGCAAGGCAAAGACGCCCTTGCCGTGCACGCCGGAGCGGCGGACCTGGATGCGGCGCCCCGCCGAGTTCTTGCCGCCGGGTTGCTGCGGCACCACGGGGGCATCGCGGTCGACTTCCTTTTCTGCCATCGCCAAAAAACCTGTTAATTTGAACTTGCACGTGTGCGCGCGTGCGTATGCGCGTACGCGCGCGTGAGGAAACGGGATTGTATGGGCCAAAAGATTTTGATCATTGCCGAGAAGCCGTCTGTGGCGCAGGACATCGTTCGCGCGCTCACGCCGGTCGCGGGCAAGTTCGACAAGCACGATGAATATTTCGAGAGCGACCGCTACGTCGTGACCTCGGCCGTGGGCCACCTCGTGGAGATCCAGGCGCCGGAAGAGTTCGACGTGAAGCGCGGCAAATGGAGCTTCGCGCACTTGCCGGTGATCCCGCCGTTCTTCGACTTGAAGCCGGTCGACAAGACCAAGTCGCGCCTGAACGCGGTCGTCAAGCTCGCCAAGCGCAAGGACATCGACGAGCTCATCAATGCCTGCGACGCCGGGCGCGAGGGTGAGCTCATCTTCCGCCTCATCGTGCAATTCGCCGCGGGCGGCAAAACGCTGGGCAAGCCGGTCAAACGCCTGTGGCTGCAGTCGATGACGCCGCAGGCCATCCGCGACGGCTTCGAGAAGCTGCGCAGCGACAAGCAGATGGCCGGGCTGGCCGACGCGGCACGTTCGCGCTCCGAAGCCGACTGGCTGGTGGGCATCAACGGCACGCGCGCGATGACCGCTTTCAATTCGCGCGACGGCGGATTCTTCCTCACCACCGTCGGGCGCGTGCAGACGCCGACACTGGCAGTCGTCGTCGAGCGCGAAGAGCAGATCCGCCGCTTCGTCAGCCGCGACTACTGGGAGGTGCACGCCACATTCCTGGCCGAAGCGGGCGAATACAACGCCAAGTGGTTCGACCCCAAGTGGAAGAAGGATGCGGAAGATTCAGAGAAGCGCGCCGACCGGCTCTGGACCGAGAAGGATGCGCACGCGATCGCTGCTGCCGTGCGCGGCAAGCCTGCGACCGTCACCGAGGAATCGAAGCCGACGACGCAGGCATCGCCGGGGCTTTTCGACCTCACCTCGTTGCAGCGCGAGGCCAACGGCCGCTTCGGCTTTTCCGCGAAGACGACGCTCTCGATCGCGCAGTCGCTGTACGAGCGCCACAAGGCGCTGACTTATCCGCGGACGGATTCGCGACACCTGCCCGAGGATTACCTGCCAGTAGTGAAGGACACGATGGGCATGCTCGCCAAGAGCGGGATGAAACACCTCGCGCCCTACGCAAAGCAGGCGCTCGATGCGAACTACGTCAAGCCGAACAGGCGCATCTTCGACAACAGCAAGGTGTCGGATCACTTCGCGATCATCCCGACGCTGGAGGCGCCGCACGGATTGTCGGATGCCGAGCAGAAGCTGTACGACCTCGTCGTGCGCCGCTTCATGTCGGTGTTCTTCCCGAGTGCGGAGTACCTCGTCACCACGCGCATTTCGGAGGTCGCGGAACACAAGTTCCGCACGGAAGGCCGCGTTCTCGTGAACGCGGGTTGGCTCGCGATCTGGGGCAAGGAAGCCGAGACGGGCGAGACGCCCGCCGAAGACAGCAAGATGCTCGTGCCGGTAAAGACGGGCGAGAAGCCGCGCACCGAACACGCCGAAGCAAAGGGCCTGAAGACACGCCCGCCTGCACGTTATTCGGAAGCCACGCTGCTGGGCGCGATGGAAGGGGCCGGCAAGTGGATCGAGGACGAGGAGCTGCGCGAGGCGATGCACGAGAAGGGCCTGGGCACACCGGCGACGCGCGCAGCAATCATCGAAGGCCTCATCAACGAGAAGTACATGCTGCGCGAAGGGCGCGAGCTCATCCCGACCGCGAAAGCCTTCCAGCTCATGACGCTGCTGCGCGGCCTCGGTGTGGAGGAACTATCCAAGCCCGAGCTCACCGGCGAGTGGGAATACAAGCTCGCGCAGATGGAACACGGCAAGCTGTCGCGCGACGAGTTCATGCGCGAGATCGCCGAGATGACGAAGCACATCGTCAAGAAGGCAAAGGAGTACGACCGCGACACCGTCCCCGGCGACTACGCGACACTGCACACGCCTTGCCCCAATTGCGGCGGCGTGGTGCAGGAAAACTATCGCCGCTACACCTGCATCGGCAAGCCGAAGGCGCAGCCTTGCGGCTTCTCGTTCACGAAGCTTCCCGCGGGCCGCGCTTTCGAACTCGCGGAAGTCGAGAAATTCCTGCAGGACAAGCGTATCGGCCCGCTCGACGGTTTCCGCTCCAAAGCCGGCTGGCCATTCACCGCCGAACTCGCGCTGAAGTTCGACGAGGAAGAAAAGAACTGGAAGCTCGAATTCGATTTCGGCAATGAGGACGACCCGGCCGAGACCGGCGAGCTGGTGGACTTCTCGGGCCAGGAATCGCTCGGGCCCTGCCCGAAATGCGGCGCACGCGTTTTCGAATTCGGCAAGAACTACGTTTGCGAGAAGTCCGTGCCGACGGCCGCGCAGGCAACGCCCTCCTGCGATTTCAAGACGGGCCAGATCATCCTGCAGCAACCCGTCATGCGCGAGCAGATGAGCAAGCTGCTGGCCACCGGCAAGACGGACCTGCTGGACAAGTTCGTGTCCATGCGCACGCGTCGCGCCTTCAAGGCCTTCCTCGCCTACAACAAGGACGAAGGCAAGGTGACCTTCGAGTTCGAGCCGCGCGAATCGAAATACCCGGCGAGGAAGGGCGCGCCTGCCAAGAGCTTGAAGGAGCCGGCGGGCTCCTATGCGAAGAAAGCCGCTGCGAAAAAATCGCCGGTCAAGAAAGCGCCGCGCAAGACCGGCGCGGGTTTGACGCCGAGCCCCGAGCTCGCAGCAGTGATCGGCAGCGAACCCGTCGCGCGCACGGAAGCGACGAAGAAGCTGTGGGACTACATCAAGGCCCACAACCTGCAGGACGCAAAGGACAGGCGCTCGATCAACGCCGACGAGAAGCTGCGCCCTGTCTTCGGCAAGCCGCAGGTGACGATGTTCGAAATCGCCAAGGTCCTCGGCAATCACCTGAGCTGAAACCGATGCCATCCGCCAGCACGCTCGAAGCCTTCAAGGATGCAAGCGCGATGCGCATCGAAGAGCTCGCCTACCAGCGCCGGGACGGCGAGCGCGTCGCCGAAGAGCAGTTCTTCTACGACCCGGGGCAGCTCGCGCGGGGTTAGTGGATGAAGCGGCCGTCGCGGCCGATGGTCGTGACTTCCACGAAGTTCGACCCGATGTGGTCCTGGGGACCATAGCCCACGGTGAAGCCGCCCATGTCCCAATCGCGGATCGTCTCCAGTGCCGCGATGAGGCTGTCGCGCGTGGGGTTGCGGCCGGCACGCTTGAGCCCTTCGACAAACACCCTCGCCGTGATGTAGCCCTCGAGGCTCGAGAAGTCGACCTCCTTCTGGCCGGCCTGCGTCATGACGCGTTGATATTCGCGCACGATCGGGATCGATGTCGAAAACGGGAAGGGCACGACCTGCGTGATCACCACGCCCGCACCGGCGTCGCCGAGTTCGTCGGCCAAGGCCTTCGAGCCGACGAAGCTCACGTTGAAGAACTGGCCGCCGTAGCCCTTCGCACGCGCCTGCTTGATGAAGGCCGCGCAGGTCTTGTAGGCGCTGATCTGCACGATGCCGTCGGGTTGCGGGGGCAGCAAGGTGTCGAGCGCTTTCTGCACGTTGACGGTGTTGCGCTGCACGGGAGCGATCGCAACGGGCTTGAGCTGCCGCCTGGCCAGCGCGCGCTCCACACCCTCGAGGCCCGCCTTGCCGTAGGCGTCATCCTGGTAGAACACGGCAATCTTCTTCAGGCCGAGGCTGGTGAGGTGCTGCACCATGCGCTCGGTTTCGTCGAAGTAACTTCCTCGCACGTGGAAGACCTCGCGATTGAATGGGACGCGCAATGCCTCCGCACCCGTGAACATCCCGACGATCGGAACCTTGGCCTGCGTGAGGATAGGCACGGCAGCCAAACCGGTCGGCGTCCCCACCGAGCCGATCAACGCAAAGACCTTGTCCTCTTCGATGAGCTGCTTCACCGCGACCTTCGCCTTGTCGGGCTCATAGCCATCGTCGCGCGTCACAAGCTTCAACTGCCGCCCGTTCACGCCACCTTGGCCGTTCACTGTCTTGAAGCACGCCTCGATGCCGATCTTCAGACGCTCGCCCAGCTGAGCTGCCGGCCCCGAAAAAGCAGCGAACTCGCCGACGAGCACCTGCCTCTCGGTGATGCCGGTTTCCGCGTGCGCGGATGAGGTGACAGTCGCGCTCGCAACGCCTGCGAACATTTCCCAGAGAAAGTGCCGTCTTTGCATTCTGTTACCTTCACTCTGCAATTGAAGCGCGAGCCAATGATAGGCATGATTCGGCCGATTCCGAAGGAGAGATGCATGAAACGCACGTGTGCAGCAACACTGCTGGTTGCGATGGCATCGGTCGCGAGCGCTGCCGTGTTCAGGCTGGAAAGCCCGGACATCAAGCCCAACGCGATGATGGACAAGAAGTGGGAAGCCAATGTCTTCGGCTGCAGCGGCGAGAACAAGTCACCTGCGCTCAAGTGGAGCGGCGCACCGAAGGACACGAAGAGCTTTGCAGTGACGGTGTACGACCCCGATGCGCCGACGGGCTCCGGCTTCTGGCACTGGTTCGTCTACAACATCCCGGCCAACGTCAACGAGCTGCCCGCCAACGCCGGCGCACAAGGCGGCGCGAACCTGCCGAAGGGCGCGGTGATGAACCGCATCGATTACGGATTCGCAGCGTGGGGCGGCCCTTGCCCGCCGCCGGGTGACAAGCCGCATCGCTACATCTTCACCGTGTATGCGCTCAAGACCGACAAGCTCGACCTGCCGCCCGACGCGACTGCGGCTGTTGCCGGCTTCATGACGAACATGAACAAGATCGGGCAGGCGAGCTTCACAGCGAAGTACGGAATTCCCGCAGCAAAGAAGTAGCAGAGGAGGCATGCAATGACTTTCAAGCTCACGAGCCCCGAGATCGCGGCCGATTCGACGATCGATCGCAAGTTCGAATTCGACGGCTTCGGTTGTTCGGGCGAGAACAAGTCGCCATCGCTCAAATGGAGCGGCGCGCCCGAAGGCACGAAAAGCTATGCGTTCACCGTGTACGACCCGGATGCACCCACGGGCTCCGGCTTCTGGCACTGGTTCGCGGTGAACATCCCCGGCAACGTGACGGAGCTTGCATCCAATGCCGGCGCAATCGGCGGGGCCAACCTGCCCAAGGGCGCGAAGCATGTGCGCATCGACTACGGCATCTACGGCTTCGGCGGCCCGTGTCCGCCGCAGGGCGACCCGCCGCACCGCTATATCTTCACCGTGCATGCATTGAAGGTCGATCGCCTCGACATTCCCGACGACGCCACCGCGGCCGTGGCGGGCTTCATGGTGAACGCCAACAGCCTGGGCAAGGCGAGCTTCACTGCGAAGTACGGGCGTTAAGAGCCCAGCACCGTTTCGGGCGCGGCGTAGGGCAGGCCGAGATCACGCGCAACCGCTTCGTAAGTGACACGGCCCTGGCACACGTTGAGGCCGCGCCGCAGATGTTCGTCATCTTTCATCGCTTTCTTCCAGCCCTTCGTCGCGAGTGAAATCGCATGGCCGATGGTCGCGTTGTTCAACGCGAATGTCGATGTGCGCGCCACCGCACCCGGCATGTTCGCGACGCAGTAATGCACGACACCGTCGACCACGTACACCGGCTGCGCATGCGTCGTCGCGTGTGATGTTTCGAAGCAGCCGCCCTGGTCGATGGCGACATCGACGACCACCGCGCCCTTTTTCATGTGCGCGATCATTTCGCGCGTGACCAGCTTCGGCGCAGCCGCACCCGGCACGAGCACACCACCGATCACGAGGTCCGCATCGAGCACGGCTTCTTCGATGCTGTGCGCGTTCGAGTACGCGGTGTCGATGCGATTGCCGAAGACGAGATCGAGTTGCCGCAGGCGATCGACGTTCTTGTCGAGCACCGTCACGCGCGCGGCCAGGCCGACGGCCATCTGCACGGCGTTCGCACCGACGACGCCGGCACCGATCACCGCGACATGCCCCGGCGCAACGCCGGGCACGCCGCCCAGCAGCACGCCGCGACCGCCGTGCGCGATCTCCAGGTAATGCGCGCCGGCCTGCACCGACATGCGGCCGGCCACCTCGCTCATCGGCGCGAGCAGCGGAAGCCCGCCGCCGGGGCCGGTGATGGTTTCGTACGCGATGCAGACTGCGCCCGATTCAATCAGCGCCTTCGTCTGCGCCGGGTCCGGCGCGAGGTGCAGGTACGTATAGAGGATCTGACCCGGGCGCAGCAGGCGGCACTCGGCAGGCTGCGGCTCCTTCACCTTCACGATCATGTCGGCGCGCGCGAAGATGTCGGCCGCCGAATCAATCATTTGAGCGCCGGCCGCCCGGTATTGCTCGTCGGACAGGCCGATCGCCGCGCCTGCGCCCGATTGCACGACGACCTGCTGGCCGTGCCCGATCAGCTCGCGCACGCTCGCCGGCGTGAGGCCGACGCGGTATTCATGGTTCTTGATTTCCTTGGGCACACCGATCAGCATGGCCTCTCCTCGTTGGTGGTTCGGCAATTTTGCGCACGGGTCGCCGAAGCGGCCAGCATTGTTAATAGGGCGCGCACAACAGTAATGCGGCTAATAACATGCGCAACCACCGGCAACGTGGCACGTATATGCGATGGATATGCACGTATCGCCGCACGGCTTGCCGCTTGTGCAGTGCTTGCAGCAATAAGGGGATGTAGAAGTTGCCGCCACCGAAACAGAGGACGAAGCGGACTTGCTGCCGTCGCTCACCGTGAGCGTAGCCACATAATTCCCCGCCACATCCGGGATGAAACTGGCTCGCGCCGATGTAGCGCTGCTTAAGAATGCATTACTCGTACTCGGCGAGTTCAGGGTCCACAAAAAGGTGAGCGCATCGCCGTCGGCATCAGAGCTGAGCGAGCCATCGACGTACACGACCGAACCCGTCGTCACGCTGCTGTTGCCGCCCGATGCGATAGCTGTGGGTGCTTGGTCCGGAAACGCGGCCCTGACCGCATCTGCAATGGCAGCGCTGAACTCGCCTTGGCTGCTGCTCAGAGGAGCGGC
>DATJJL010000274.1:0-5329 GCA_035492155.1 Ramlibacter sp.
AGCCGTCCTTGCCGTCCGCGCGCGTGCCCGCAAGCCAGGGCGCGTAGATCACGGCATAGATCGCGAAGGCGATGGCCCATGCGATGGCGGCAGCGATGAGCGCCGCGACATACGCCTGGGGAACGGCGATCGGCAGCAGCACGCGCAGCGCCGCTGCGCCGAGCACGAGCACGTACGCCAGCACTTCGGGCTTCGACACCTTCAGCGCACGGCCGGTGTGGGCTCGCGCCGTGCGCGTGATCATCCCGATGATGAGCCCGGCCGTCGCGCCGACAGCCAGTGCATGGACACCGAAGGAGGAAGGCAAGCGGCCGAATCCCGCGCATGCGAGCAGCACGAAGCCCACCGGAATGAAGACATGGGAAGCGTTGAGGATCCACAGGATGGGCCGGTCGCGCGTCGCGAGCGGCTTCCATGTCCACTGGCGAGCCAGTTGAAGCGCGGCTGCAGCGAGAAACACGACGGCGGTCACGGGCCCCGGCGCGCCGAACACCCAAAGCGCGAGCGCGGCGCCGCTCACGGCAACGGCGGTGTGGTTCAGCAGGGGGCGGGCAGCCAGGCGCAGCCCCGGCGTCGAATTCGCGGTGAAGGACGGAATCACCCGGCCCGCCATGATGCACTCGATGAGGATGATGAGCGCGAGCGCCGCGTACAAGGGCCGCAGCGGCGACACGTCGATGCGGCCGAGCACCGCCAGGTGGAAGGTCACGTTCGCGGCGATGAGCAAGCCCAGGATGGCCCCGATCGGCAGGTTGCGGCGATTGCGCGCGCGCACGAGCAGCATCGTGAAGACGCCGGCGACGATCGGCAGCAGCGCCGAATCGAGCAGCGCATACAGGAGATACGGGCCGGTGATCGCAGAAAGGCGCGCGGCCAGCCACAACGCGGCGAGTGCTCCGAGCGCCGCGCCGCGCGGGGTGGGCTGCCCCGTCCAGGCTTTGCCGGCGGTGAGAAGGAAGCCCGCGACCACCGCGAACGCGAAGCCGAACAGCATTTCGTGCGCGTGCCAGTACAGGGGCGGCATGCCCGAGGGCAGGCTCGCGCCGCCGAGGAACAGCACCACCCAAAGCGGCACCGCAAGCGCGGCGAAGACGGCCGCGCCGAGGTAGAACGGCCGGAATCCCAGCCGCAGGAGAGCCAGCCCATGAGGCGCGGCATCGGGCGGCTGCGCCTGTGCGACGTGGATCGGCGGGAAGGCGCAGCGCTCGGTTGCCATGTTCATGAGGGGGCGGGAGTTGACCGGGAGTTGCATAAAGATGCAAAGCATATGCATCTTATTCCGAAGGGCTTCTTTAAGCAATACCATACGTGCATCTTTGGAGATCGCGGATGCGCCTTGCCGAATACACCGACTACACCTTGCGCGTGCTGATGTATTGCGCCGCGAACCGGGACCGCCTGGTCACGATCGGCGAGATCGCGGACAGCCACGCCGTGTCGAAGAACCACCTGATGAAGATCGTCAACGACCTCGCGCGGCAGGGCCTGCTCGAAACGACACGCGGCCGCGGCGGCGGGCTGCGGCTGCTCAAGGCGCCGAAGGACATCCGCATCGGCGACGTCGTGCGCTCGTCCGAGACGGACTTCCGTCTCGTGGAGTGTTTCGACGCCGACACGAACACCTGCGGCATCATTGCGACGTGCCGCATGAAGGGCTTGCTGGGCCGCGCGCTCGCCGCCTACTTCGGCGAGCTCGATTCGGCCACGCTGGCCGACATCGCCGAGACGCCCAGGCCGCGCGCGAAAGCTCCACGCGGCAAGCCCGTGTCCATCCCGGTGAGGGCGTCCACGGCCCCCGGCAGGCGCCGCGTCGCGCGCCGTGCGGGCCCGGTGCGAGCCTAGGCTTGCGCGCTCGACGCGCTGGAGTGCAGCGCGTCGAACTTCAGCACACGCAGGCCGCCGTACTCCACGCGGATGGTTCCTTCCGCTTCGAGCGTGGCCAGCGCCTCGTTCACGCGCTGGCGCGACAGGCCGACGAGATACGCCAGCTCCTGCTGAGTGATGCGCAATACGTCGCCCACGCCGGGGAACAGCACCGGGTTGAACAGCGCCGCGAGGCTGCGTGCCACGCGCAGGTCGGGATCGTTCATGCGGTCGATCTCTCGCGCTGCGATGAATTGCGCGAGCCGCTCGTTCAACTGGTTCATGATGAATCGGTTGAAGCCTATCGAATGATCGAGCAGCCAGTGAAACGTATCGGCCGGAATGCCGGCGATCACGCTCTTGCGCAGCGCCTGGATGTTGTAGCGGTAGGTCTCGCGCTTGAGCACCGTGCCTTCGCCGAACCAGCCGCCCGGCGGCAATCCGCTGAAGGTGACGGAGTGGCCCTGCTCCGTTTCGCTGCTCATCTTGAGCAAGCCTTCGATCACGCCGAACCAGTAGGTCACGGGCCGGCCGATGCGGCAGACATAGTCGCCAGCATTGGCGTCAGTCACCTTGATCTGGCTGGCGGCGGCGTGGTATTCCTCAGGGCGCAGGACTTTCAACCACGGGATGCCGTCGAGTTCCTCGCGCGTCGGATCGCGCCGGCGCTGGTGCAGGGAAAGTTCGGGTGGCATGACTGGATTGATGCGGAGACGCCCTACTAGGACATTCCCTAGGAATGTCGTCGTAAAGACAACATGACGTCAAAGTGAATCCTACATTCACCGCAATCGGAAGCCAATCACCATGGAGACGACATTTCCGCGATTGCTCCTTGCGCATGCGCAGGAGCGGCCGAACGAGCCCGCGATGCGCGAGAAGGAGTTCGGCATCTGGCAGACCACTTCGTGGTCGGCGATGGCGCGCCTCGTCGAGGCGATCGCATGCGGGCTGCACGATGCGGGCCTCAAGCGCGGCGAACATGTCGTCGTGATCGGTGCGAACCGTCCGCGCCTTTACGCGGCGATGCTCGCGTCGCAGTCGCTGGGTGCGATTCCCGTGCCGCTCTACCAGGACGCGGTGGCGGCCGAATGCGTCTTTCCCATCAACAACGCGGACGTGCGCTTCGCCATCGCGGAGGACCAGGAGCAGGTCGACAAGCTGCTTGAAATCCGCGCGCAGTGCCCGCGCCTGTCGACGATCTATTACGACGACCCGCGCGGCCTTCGCAACTACAACGAAGCGGGCCTTCATTCGCTCGATGCGCTGGCGGCGGCAGGCGAGGCGTTCGCGAAGGAACACCCCGGCGTGTTCCGCGAGCAGGTCAACGAGGCGCAGCCGCAGGACGTCGCCGCGATGTTCTTCACCTCGGGCACCACGGGCAATGCGAAAGGTGTTGTGCATACGCACCGCACGCTGCTCGATCGGGCGAAGGCGGGCCAGGAGTTCGACCATCTCACCGACAAGGAGGAAGTGCTCGCGTACCTGCCGCCCGCGTGGATCGGCCAGAACATCTTCTCCTACGCGCAGTGGCTGGCTTGCGGTTATGTGGTGAACTGCCCGGAATCGTCGGGCACGGTGGCGATCGACCTGAAGGAAATCGGCCCGACCTATTACTTCGCGCCGCCGAGAATCTTCGAAGGCCTGCTGACCACCGTGATGATCCGCATGGAGGACGCCGGGTGGATCAAGCGCACGATGTTTCGCAAGTTCATGGACATCGCAAAACGGGTCGGACCGGCTTTGCGCGACAACAAGCCCGTAGGATTTGCGGATCGGGTGATGTATGCGATCGGTGACCTGCTCGTGTACGGGCCGCTTCGCAACAACCTGGGCTTTTCGCGCGTGCGCGTTGCCTACACGGCAGGCGAGGCGATCGGGCCGGACCTTTTCACGTTCTACCGTTCCATCGGCGTGAACCTCAAGCAGCTTTACGGCTCGACGGAGACAGCGGTGTTCGTCTGCCTGCAGCCCGACGACCAGGTGAAGGCCGACACCTGTGGTGTTCCCTGCAAGGGCGTGGAGCTGAAGGTTTCCGACACGGGCGAAGTGCTGGTGCGCTCGCCGGGGCTGCTGAAGGAGTACTACAAGAACCCGGCCGCCACGGCCGAAGTGCTCACGGCCGACGGCTGGTACCACACCAGCGACGCCGGTTTCATCGACGCGCAAGGGCACCTGAAGATCATCGACCGCGTGAAGGACGTGGGCCGCATCAAGGGCGGGCCGAACGACGGCGCGATGTTCGCGCCGAAGTATGTGGAGAACAAGCTGAAGTTCTTCCCGTACATCAAGGAAGCGGTGGCCTACGGCGACGGCCGCGAGCGCGTTTGCGTGATGATCAACATCGATTTCGAGGCGGTGGGCAACTGGGCCGAGCGCCGCAACCTGCCGTATGCGGGCTACACGGATCTCGCGCAGAAACCCGAGGTCTACGCGCTCATCAAGGATTGCGTCGAGAAAGTGAACGCCGATCTCGCCGCGGACGAGCGCCTTGCGGGCTCGCAGATCAGCCGCTTTTTGGTGCTGCACAAGGAGCTCGACGCCGACGACGGCGAACTCACGCGCACGAACAAGGTCAGGCGCAGCTTCATCGCCGAGAAATACCTGGTGCTGGTCGATGCGCTGTATGGTGGCAAGACCGAGCAGTTTGTCGAGACGCAGGTGAAGTTCGAGGACGGGCGCACCGGCGTGGTCTCGGCGACGTTGAAGATCGAAGACACGAAGGTGTTCGCACCGGTAAAGGCGGCTGCATGAATGCAAGACTTCCGAACGCAGAGGTCGCAGAGATTGCGCAAAGACCGCAGAGCGAGACCATGAAGGCCGAAATATCCTCTGCGCCCTCTGCGAATCCTCCGCGCGCTTTGCGTTCGGATGTCGGCGACGTCGTCCTGAACGTCGAAAACATCTCGCTCTCCTTCGGCGGCGTGAAGGCGCTCACGAACATCTCGTTCGACGTCCGCGAGCACGAGATCCGCGCGATCATCGGCCCGAACGGCGCGGGCAAGAGCTCGATGCTCAATTGCATCAACGGCGTGTACCAGCCGCAGGAAGGCACCATCACTTTCCGCGGCAAGAGCTTTCGCCACATGAACAGCCGCCAGGTCGCGGAGATGGGCGTCGCGCGCACCTTCCAGAATCTCGCGCTCTTCAAGGGCATGAGCGTGCTGGACAACATCATGACCGGCCGCAACCTGCGCATGAAGAGCAACATCCTGCTGCAGGCGCTGCGCATCGGCCCGGCGGAAAAGGAAGAGATCCGCCACCGCGAAGAGGTCGAGCGCATCATCGATTTCCTCGAGATCCAGGCTTATCGCAAGGTGCCCGTGGGCCAACTGCCTTACGGATTGCAAAAGCGCGTGGACCTCGGCCGCGCGCTGGCGATGGAGCCGCAGGTGCTGCTGCTGGACGAGCCCATGGCCGGCATGAACGTCGAGGAAAAGCAGGACATGTGCCGCTTCGTGCTCGA
>DATJJL010000275.1:0-2068 GCA_035492155.1 Ramlibacter sp.
GCTCGCGAAAAATCCGCCCGGCGCGAGCATGGGCTCTGCCTCCTGCGTGACCTTCGCCTTCAGCTCGCGGTTTTCGAACACCGCCTCGATGATGAGGTCGCAGCCTTTCAGATCGGACATCGATTCCGTGGGCTTGATGCGTGCGAGCAGCTCCGTCTGGTCGTGCGGGCCCATTCGCCCTTTGTCGACGCGCGACTGTGTGAGCTTGGCGCTGTAGGCCTTGCCGTGCTCGGCCTTGTCCAGCGACACGTCCTTCAGCACTGTCGTCACGCCGCGGCTGGCCTGCTGGTAGGCGATGCCGCCGCCCATCATCCCGGCGCCGAGAACGCCCACCTTCGACGGTTTGAATCGCGGCACGTCCTTCGGCCGCGACCGCGCCGACTTGATCGCGTTCATGTCGAAGAAGAACGTGTTGATCATGTTCTTCGCAACAGGACTCACGATCAGCCGGGCGAGATAACGCGATTCGATTCGCGTGGCGGTGTCGTAGTCGACTTGCGCACCTTCGACCATCGCGGCCAGCGCGAATTCCGGTGCGGGGTAGAGCCCTCGCGTCTTTTGCCGCAGCACCGCGGGCGCGACGCTGAGCGCGCTTGCCACGCTCGGGCTCGACGGCGTGCCGCCTGGCATGCGGTAGTTCTTGCCGTCCCAGGGATGATGCGCGGGCGCGGCGCCTGTGGCGTGC
Organism: Ramlibacter sp.; assembly: GCA_035492155.1. Taxonomy (GTDB): domain Bacteria; phylum Pseudomonadota; class Gammaproteobacteria; order Burkholderiales; family Burkholderiaceae_C; genus Ramlibacter. Next base: position 686 of record DATJJL010000275.1, read on the forward strand.
CTGTCGATCCACGCGAGCCCTGCATCGCGCAGCGACGCAGCGTCGCGCACCAGTTCATGAACGAGCCCGAGCTCCAGCGCGTCGGCGGGCGAGAAGAGCTTGCTTTCGATGATGTACGGATGCGCGGCCATCAAGCCGAGCAGGCGCGTCATCTTCGTGATGCCGGTGCCGCCGGGGATCAAACCGAGTGTGACCTCGGGCAAGCCGAACTGGATCTTGCGATCGTCCACCGCCACTCGGTAATGGCCGACCAGTGCGACTTCCCAACCACCGCCGAGGGCTGAGCCGTTCAGCAGGCTCACGACGGGCTTGCCGAGCGTCTCCAGCGTGCGGAAATTCTTCTTGATGCGCTCGATCTCCTCGAACACACGCGGAGCGTCCGAGGGCTGGAGGCGCATCGTGCCTTTCAGGTCCGCACCCGCGAAGAACGTCGACTTCGCCGAGGCGAGCAGGATGCCGCGGATCGCGTCCTTGTCCTTCACGACTTGCGCCGTCACGGCAGTCAAGTCGTCCTGCCACTGCAGGCACATCGTGTTGACTGGCGAGCCTTCCTCGTCGAAGGTGATCGTCGCGATGCCGTCCTTCAGCTCGTAGCGGACCGTCTTCATCACAGTGCCTCGACGATGGTGGCGATGCCCATGCCGCCACCAACGCACAGCGTCGCCATGCCGTAGCGCAGCTTGCGACGGTGCAGCTCGTCGATGAGTGTGTTCAGGATCATCGCGCCTGTAGCGCCAAGCGGATGGCCCATGGCGATGGCGCCGCCATTGACGTTGACCTTATCGTGCGGCACGCGCATCTCGCGCATGAATCGCATCGGCACGGCCGCGAATGCTTCGTTCACTTCGAAGAGATCGATCTGGTCGATGGTCATGCCGGCTTTGGCAAGCGCCTTGCGCGCGGCAGGCATCGGGCCGGTGAGCATGATGGTGGGGTCGGCACCCGAGAGCGCCGCCGCGACGATGCGCGCACGCGGCTTGAACCCATGCGCCTTGCCGGCGGCTTCGCTTCCGACCAACACCGCCGCCGCGCCGTCGACGATGCCCGACGAATTGCCGGCATGGTGCACGTGGTTGATCTTTTCCACCTGCGGATAGCGCGAGATCGCGACATCGTCGAAGCCCATCGCGCCGAGCTGCTCGAAAGCGGGCTTGAGCGACGCGAGGCCTTCCATCGTGGTGTGCGGCTTGATGAACTCGTCCTGTCCCAGGATCACTTGATCGAGGAAATCTTTCACAGGCACGACCGAGCCTGCGAAGAAGCCACCCTCGCGCGCTTTCGCGGCACGCTTTTGCGATTCAAGCGCGAAAGCATCGACGTCGTCGCGCGAAAAGCCTTCGAGCGTGGCGATGAGATCCGCGCCTATGCCTTGCGGCACGAAAG
>DATJJL010000276.1:0-4943 GCA_035492155.1 Ramlibacter sp.
CAATTCGGGCGTGTCGATCGCGACGCTCGAGGACATGAAGGTGCTGTATTCCGGCTTCGATCTTTGCAGCCCGAGCACGTCGGTGTCGATGACGATCAACGGGCCCGCGCCGTCGATCCTCGCGATGTTCATGAACACCGCCATCGACCAGCAGGTCGGCAAGTTCAAGGACGACAACGGCCGCGACCAGACGCCGACCGAACACGCGAAGATCAAGGAATGGGTGCTGGCCAACGTGCGCGGCACGGTGCAAGCCGACATCCTGGAGGAAGACCAGGGCCAGAACACCTGCATCTTCTCCACGGAGTTTTCGCTCAAGGTGATGGGCGACATCGCCGAATATTTCGTGCACCACAACGTGCGCAACTTCTATTCGGTGTCGATCTCGGGCTATCACATCGCCGAAGCTGGCGCGAACCCGATCAGCCAGCTTGCCTTCACGCTGTCGAATGGCTTCACGTTCGTCGAGGCGTATCTCGCGCGCGGCATGCACATCGATGATTTCGCGCCGAACCTGTCGTTTTTCTTTTCCAACGGCATGGACCCGGAATACACGGTGCTCGGCCGCGTCGCGCGCCGCGTCTGGGCCGTGGCGATGAAGGAGAAGTACGGCGCGAACGAGCGCAGCCAGAAGCTGAAGTACCACGTGCAGACTTCGGGCCGCTCGCTGCACGCGCAGGAGATCGCGTTCAACGACATCCGCACGACGCTGCAGGCACTGATCGCGATTTACGACAACTGCAATTCGCTGCACACCAACGCGTACGACGAGGCGATCACCACGCCCACGGAAGAGAGCGTGCGGCGCGCGATGGCGATCCAGCTCATCATCAACCGCGAATGGGGCTTGGCGAAAAACGAGAACCCGAGCCAGGGCTCCTTCATCATCGAGGAGCTCACCGAGCTCGTGGAAGAAGCGGTGCTCGCCGAGTTCGAGCGCATCGCAGAACGCGGCGGCGTGCTCGGCGCGATGGAAACGGGCTACCAGCGCGGCCGCATCCAGGACGAGAGCCTGCACTACGAGATGCTCAAGCACACGGGCGAATATCCCATCATCGGGGTGAACACCTTCCGCAATCCGCATGGCGATGCCGTGCACGACAAGCTCGAGCTCGCACGTTCCACCGAAGAAGAAAAGAAGAGCCAGCTCAAGCGCCTGCAGGACTTCCATGCACGCAACGCCGATGAGTCGCCCGCGATGCTCAAGCGGCTGCAGCAGGCCGTCATCGAGAACCGCAACGTGTTCGAGGTGCTGATGGATGCCGTGCGCGTGTGTTCGCTCGGGCAGATCACCACCGCCCTCTTCGAGGTCGGGGGCCAGTACCGCCGCAGCATGTGACCCTGTCAGTGATTTGACAGCTTTAGCTCTGCAGGAGAAATACCTAAGGTTTTCCCCCCTACCGCACTGCAACACGCGTTCTTAGCATTCGCCCACTCAATAGGAGGGCGACGTTGCCGGGCGAGTTCATTCTCGAGACGAGGGGGTTGACCAAGGAGTTCAAGGGCTTCGTGGCGGTCAACAACGTCGACCTCCAGGTCAGAAGCGGCGATATCCACGCGCTCATCGGCCCCAACGGCGCCGGCAAGACCACCTTCTTCAACCTGCTCACGAAGTTCCTGCCGCCCACGCGCGGCACGATCACCTATCGCGGCCAGGACATCACGTACGAAAAGCCCGCGCAGACGGCACGTCGCGGCATCGTGCGCTCGTTCCAGATCTCAGCCGTGTTCCCGCACATGACCGTGCTCGAGAACGTGCGCGCCGCATTGCAGCGCAATCTCGGCACGTCGTTCCACTTCTGGAAGCCCGAGCGATCGCTGCTGCCGCTGCACGAGCGCGCGGACCAGCTGCTCGAATCGGTGGACCTGCAGGCCTTCGCCGATGAACTGACGGTGAACCTGCCCTATGGCCGCAAGCGCGCGCTCGAGCTCGCCACGACGATGGCGCTCGAGCCCGACGTCATGCTGCTGGACGAGCCCACGCAAGGCATGGGACACGAGGACGTGCATCGCGTCACCGAGCTGATCAAGAAGGTGTCCGCGGGCCGCACCATCCTCATGGTCGAACACAACATGAACGTCGTGTCTTCGATCGCCGATCGCATCACGGTGCTGCAGCGCGGCGCGGTGATCGCCGACGGCTCCTATGCCGAAGTGTCGAAGGACCCGCAGGTCATCGAGGCCTACATGGGTTCGACCACCACCGAATTGCAGGGAGCGCATTGATGGCGGCGAACGAACTCCTCGCCATCGAAGGCCTGAACGCCTGGTACGGCGAATCGCACATCCTGCATGGCGTGGACCTGCATGTGCGCGAAGGTGAAGTGGTCTGCCTGCTGGGCCGCAACGGCGCGGGCCGCACGACGACGATGCGATCGATCATGGGCCTCGTCGGCCGTCGCACGGGCTCCATCCGCATCAACGGCACCGAATCGATCAAGCTCGCGCCGCACAAGATCGCCCGGCTCGGCGTCGGTTATTGCCCGGAGGAGCGCGGCATCTTCGCGAGCCTGTCCGCCGAAGAGAACCTGATGCTGCCGCCCGCCGTCGCGAAAGGCGGCATGAGCATCGGCGAGCTCTACGAAATGTTCCCGAACCTGAAGGAACGTGCATCGAGCCCGGGCACGCGTCTTTCGGGCGGGGAGCAGCAGATGCTCGCGGTCGCGCGCATCCTGCGCACAGGCGCGCATCTGCTGCTGCTCGACGAGATCTCCGAGGGCCTTGCGCCGGTCATCGTGCAGCGCCTTGCCGAGATGATCCGCACGATCAAGTCCAAGGGTTACACAGTGGTGCTCGTCGAGCAGAACTTCCGCTTCGCCGCACCGCTGGCCGACCGCTTCTACGTGATGGAGCACGGCAAGATCGTCAAGCAATTCGCGCAGGCCGAGCTGCAGGCCAACATGGCCATGCTGCAGGAGTTCCTCGGCGTTTAGTCTTTGGGCGTTTGTTTAAATTAGGAGAGACACTCATGAAACTGAAGAAACTCGTCGCATCCATCGTCGTCGGCCTTGGCGCTACCGGCGCTTTCGCGCAAAGCAATTCCGGGCCGGTTCGCATCGGCATGATCACCGACATGTCGAGCCTGTATGCCGACATCGACGGCCCCGCCGGCACCGAGATGGTCAAGTGGGCCGTGCAGGACTTCGGCGGAAAAGTGCTGGGCCGCCCGATCGAGGTGCTGACCGCCGATCACCAGAACAAGGCCGACATCGCGAGCTCGAAGGCCCGCGAGTGGATGGACAAGGACAACCTCGCCATGCTGGTGGGCGGGACGAACTCCGGCACCGCACTGGCGATGTCCAAGGTTGCCGCCGAGAAGAAGCGCCCGTTCCTGGCGGTGGGCCCCGGCTCCGCAAGGCTGACGAACGAGGACTGCACGCCTTTCACCGTTCACTACGCGTATGACACCGTGTCGCTCGCGAAGGTGGCCGGCACGGCGCTCATCAAAGCCGGCTACAAGAGCTGGTTCTTCCTCACGGCGGACTACGCTTTCGGCCAGTCGCTCGAGAACGATGCAACCGCTGTCGTCAAGGCGAACGGCGGCACCGTGGTGGGCTCCGTCAAACATCCGCTGAACGCGTCCGACTTCTCGTCGTTCCTGCTGCAGGCCCAGGCATCGAAGGCACAGATCCTCGCGATGGCCAACGCGGGCGGCGACTTCACGAACGCGATGAAGGCCGCCAAGGAATTCGGCATCACCAAGACGATGAAGGTTGCCGGCCTGCTCGTGTTCATCAACGACGTTCATTCGCTCGGCCTGAACAACACCGAGGGCCTGCAGCTCGCCGACAGCTGGTACTGGAACCAGAGCGACGCCAGCCGCAAATTCGCCAAGCGCTTCTTCGACAAGTTCAAGCGCATGCCTTCTTCGCTGCAGGCGGCCGACTACTCGGTGACCATGAACTACCTGAAGGCCGTGCAGGCTGCGGGTACGACCGAGGGCGACAAGGTCATGGCCGCGCTCAAGTCGATGAAGATCGACGATTTCTACAACAAGGGCCAGATCCGCGCGGACGGGCGCATGATCCACGACATGTATCTCTTCCAGGTGAAGAGCCAGAAGGAGTCCACCTCGCCGTGGGACTACTACAAAGTCGTCGCGAAGGTGCCGGGCGACCAGGCTTTCACGCCGATTGCCCAGTCGAAGTGCTCGCTGATCAAGAAGTAAGCAAGTAAGAGGACCGGGCTCACATGGAAATCTTCGGGATACCGCTGCAAGCCTTTCTCGGGCAACTCGTGCTCGGGCTGGTGAACGGCGCGTTCTACGCCATGCTGAGCCTGGGCCTGGCCGTCATCTTCGGCCTGCTGGACATCGTGAACTTCGCGCACGGCGCGCTCTACATGCTGGGCGCGTTCGGTGCGTGGCTGCTGCTGGACCGCTTCGGCGTCAACTTCTGGTTCGCGCTCGTCCTCTCGCCCCTCATCGTGGGCGTGGTGGGCATCTTCATCGAACGCATCTTCCTCAAGCCGCTGCGAGGGCTCGACCCGCTCTACGGCCTGCTGCTGACATTCGGCCTGGCGCAGATCATCGAAGGCATCTTCCGCCACCAGTTCGGCTCCTCCGGGCAGTCATACCCGGTGCCAGATCTGCTGGCCGGTGCCACGAACCTCGGGTTCATGGTGCTGCCGAACTATCGGGCCTTCGTGGTGCTCGCCTCGGTCGTCGTGTGCCTGGGCACATGGTTCCTGATCGAACGCACCCGGCTGGGCGCCTACCTGCGCGCCGGCACGGAGAACGCCTCGCTCGTTCAGGCTTTCGGTGTCAACGTGCCCGTGATGGTGATGATCACCTACGCCGCGGGCGCCGCACTCGCCGCGATGGCTGGCGTGCTGGCGGCACCGATCATCCAGGTCACACCGCTGATGGGGCAGAACCTCATCATCGTCGTGTTCGCGGTGGTCGTGATAGGCGGCATGGGCTCGATCCTCGGCTCGGTGATCAC
>DATJJL010000277.1:0-3030 GCA_035492155.1 Ramlibacter sp.
GCGTTCTCGCTGCTCGCTGTGTTCCTGTGTCTTGCGGCGCTCTACGAGAGCTGGTCGATCCCGATGTCGGTGATCCTCGTGGTGCCGCTGGGCATCCTGGGCGCGCTGCTGGGCATCTGGCTGCGCGGCTACCCGAACGACGTGTACTTCAAGGTGGCGCTCGTGACCATCATCGGCCTGTCGGCGAAAAATGCCGTGCTGATCATCGAATACGCGAAAGATTTGCACGCGCAAGGCAAGAGCCTGGTCGACGCAGTGATCGCGGCGGCGCACCTGCGCTTCCGGCCGATCATCATGACCTCGCTGGCTTTCATCTTCGGCGTGCTGCCGCTTGCCATTGCAAGCGGCGCAGGCTCCGCCAGCCAGCGCGAGATCGGCACCGGCGTGATGGGCGGCATGCTGACTGCCACATCGCTGCTGGTGCTCTTCGTGCCGGTGTTCTTCGTCGTCGTGCGGCGCATCTTCAAGGGCAGCGAAAGACAGCGGCGGATGTACACGCACGAGCTGGATGCGCCGAAGGGAGGCGAGTGATGGGAAAACATCAAGAACTCCCGAACGCAGAGTGCACAGAGGTCTCGCAGAGGGCGCAGAGAAAATTGCTTCATAAAACTCTGCGACCTCTGCGTGCACTTTGCGCTCTCTGCGTTCCTGCTTTGATGGTCGCTTGCACGCTGGCGCCTGAATACGACCGCCCGCCCGCGCCTGTTGCGGCGACGTTCCCGTACCCCGCTGCGCCCGCGGGCACGGCTGCAGCGCAACTCGGCTGGGAACAGTTCTTCACCGACAACACGCTGAAGGGCCTCGTGCGCACCGCGCTTGCAAACAACCGCGATTTGCGCGTGGCCATGCTCAATGTGGAGCAGGCCCGCACGCAGGTGGACGTGGCGCGCGCGAACCTCTTCCCGACGATCAACGCCGCGTTCAACTACACGCACCAGCCCGAAACGTCGACCACGCCGTCGACGCTCTACACGGCGGGCCTTGCAGTGTCGGCGTGGGAGGTCGACTTGTTCGGTCGCGTGCGCAGCCTGAGCGACGCTGCCTTCGCGCAGTTCGTCGGCAGCGAGGAGGGGCGCAAGGCCGCGCAGATGACGCTCGTCGCCTCCGTTGCGAGCACGTGGCTTGCATTGGTGGCGGACGACGAGCTGCTCACCATCACGCAGGACACGCTCAGGACGCGCGAGGAATCGCTGCGCCTCACAAAACTGCGCTTCGACAACGGCGTGGCTTCGGAGATCGACTTCCGCCAAGCCGAGACGCTGTATGAGACCGCGCGTGCAACCAATGCGGCGCTGCGCCGTCAACGCGCGGTGGACGTCGACACGCTTGCGCTCCTTATCGGCCAGCCGGTGCCGCAGGATTTCCGCACGCCGGGCGGGACGAACGCGATCAACTTCCCCGACCTGCCCGCGGGCTTGCCGTCGGAAGTGCTCACCGCGCGCCCGGACATTCGACAGGCCGAGCAGCAGCTCATCGCAGCCAATGCCAACATCGGCGCAGCGCGTGCAGCGTTCTTCCCGAGGATCGCGCTCACCGCGCAGGCGGGCAGCGCGAGCACGTCGCTGTCGGGCCTGTTCAAGAGCGGATCGTTCGGCTGGACCTTCGCGCCGTCGGCCGTGATGACCATCTTCGACTTCGGCCGCAACAGCGCGAACCTTGCGTCGTCCAAGGTGCAGCGCGACATCGCGGTGGCGCAATACGAGAAAGCGATCCAGAGCGCTTTCAAGGAAGTGTCGGACGGGCTGGCAGGCCGCGCGAACTTTGGCGAGCAGGTCGACGCGCAAGGCCGCGCGATCAACGCCGACCAGGTGCGGCTGAAGTTGGCGCAACTGCGCTACGACAACGGCGTCGCGAGTTATCTCGACTTGCTCGATGCGCAGCGCACGCTGTTTGCGGACCAGCAGGTGTATGTGCAGGCCAAGCTCGCGCAGCTGCAGAACCAGGTGCAGTTGTACAAGGCGCTCGGGGGTGGGTGGAACCCCGCACCATGAGCGCAAGCGGCGATGTCGCAGCGGCCCTTGCGCGAATCCGCGAGGCCAATGCGAGCCTGAAGGCGTTCGCCGCGATTCGCGATGACAAGTCCGCGATCGAGCTTGCGCGGCGCTTGCGCGGCCCGCTCGCGGGCAAGCTCGTCGCCGTCAAGGACATCTTCAACACGCCCGATTTCCCGACGGCGTACGGCTCGACGATCTATTCGGGCCACCAGCCCTCGACCGAGGCGCCGATGGTCGCGATCGTGCGGGAGGCGGGCGGGCTGGTCGCGGGCAAATCCGTGACGACGGAGTTCGCTTACCTCGAGCCATCGGCCACGCTGAACCCTGCGGCACCGGGGCGCACGCCGGGTGGGTCGTCGTCGGGATCTGCAGCTGCGGTGGCTGCGGGGCTGGTGCCGCTGGCGATCGGCTCGCAGACCGGCGGCTCGACGATTCGTCCTGCGTCGTATTGCGGCATCGCAGGGTTCAAGCCCAGCTTCGGCGTGCTGCCGACGGCCGCGATGAAGTGCTTTTCGTGGTCGCTGGACACCGTGGGCCTCTTCGCGCGAACCGTGAGTGAAGTGACCGAGTTCGCGCAGGCGGTGAGCGGCGGGCGCGTCGCGGCGACGCCAGTGCCCGCGCCGAGGAACATCCGCATCGGCGTGCCGCGTGCGTACCCGTGGGGCGAAGTGTCGACCAGCGCCGCGAAGGCACTTGCACTTGCGCGCGAGAGGCTCGTTGCCGCGGGCGCGACGGTGGTCGACTGCGATCTGCCCGCTTTCGCCGCCGAATGTTTTGTGGCGCACGACGCCGTGCAAGGCTGGGAAGCCGCGCGCGCATTGGCCGCGGAGTTCGAGCGCCATCGCGATCGCCTGTCTCCATTGCTTCGCGACTATCTCGTCGAAGCGCGCAAGGTGACGGGTGACGACTATGCGCAGGCGCAGGCAACAGCAAGGCGCGCGCGAGTGGCGGCTGCAACATGGCTGGAAGGCATCGACGTGCTGCTCACGCCGAGCGCGCCGGACGAAGCGCCTGAGGGTTATGCAACGACGGGCGC
>DATJJL010000278.1:0-7402 GCA_035492155.1 Ramlibacter sp.
GCTACCCGGCGGGCCTGACCCGGATCAGCTTTACCATCGCGGTTTCACTCTTGCGCTCCATGACGGTGGGGCCATCATCCGACGCCATGAAAGAAAGAGAAAGCCTGAATTCCGGATCGTTGGGGATTACCGAATCCGTGATCATGGGCATTGCGGGCACCGCGCCGGCCTACAGCATCGAGATCACCACCTCCACGATCATCGGCACGGCGGGCACGCTGTCGCCGGCGAGCGTGCTGGCGTGCGGGCTGATCATGTTCGGCATCGCTTTCGCGTTCATCAACATGAACCGCGCGCTGGCGAGCGCCGGCACCTCTTACTCATGGGTCAGCATGGTGTTCGGGCGCACGGCCGGTTTCTTCGCGGGCTGGGCATTGCTGGTGCTGTGCTGCGTGTTCATGGTGTCGGCGATGATTCCCGCGGCCAACGCGACGCTGCTGATATTCCGCCCCGACCTCATGAACAACGTCCATTGGGTCACCGTGATCGCAGCGCTGTGGCTCACCTTCGTAAGCCTGGTCGTGGTCAAGGGCATCAAGATGACGAGCTACGTGCAGGTGATCATGACGATCGCCGAAGGCGTGATCCTGCTCGTGATCATCGTGATGGCATTCATCGTGTTCCCGGCCAAACCGGTGCACCCGTTCTCGTGGAACTGGTACAACCCCTTCGAGTTCTCGCCGAAGCTTTTTGCCAATGGCGCGCTGATCGCCATCTTCTTCTATTACGGCTGGGACGTGACGATGAACCTCAGCGAGGAAACGAAGGACCCGAACCGAACGCCCGGCCGCGCGGCCTTCTGGTCGATGGTGTTCCTGATGATCTTCTTCCTCATCTTCATCACGATCACGCTGCTGGGCCTCACCGACGACGAGATCCAGCACTTCAACACCAACATCATTTTCGCGATCGCGGAAAAGCTGCTGGGCAAGACCTGGGGCTACATCGCCATCGTCGCGGTGCTGCTGTCCACAGTCGGCACGGTGGAAACGCAGATGCTGCAGTTCACGCGCACGCTTTTCGCCAAGGCGCGCGACGGCGTGCTGCACGAGCGCTACGCGCGCCTGCATTCGCGCTGGAAGACGCCGCACATCGCCATCTTTTTCATCTGGGCGACGGGCATGGTGATGCTGTTCGTCTCGTCCTACCTGCCGACGATCAACATCATCCTGCAGGATTCGATCACGGCCATCGGCTTCCAGATCTGCTTTTACCTGGGCCTCACGGGTCTTGCCTGCGCCTGGTATTACCGCGACCGCATCGCGGCGGGGCCGGTGACCGCGATCACGCACATCATCTGGCCCGCGGCGAGCGGCATTTTCATGTTCTTCATCGCCCTCTACAGCATCCCGACGTTCGACTGGGTCACCAACCTCGTCGGCCTGGGCGGCATCGCGATCGGCGCGATCCCGCTGTGGATGAACCGGCGGCGCGTGCGGGCCTTCGCGTGAATTTCCAGCAGCAGGGCGTCCTCGCCGCGATTGCGCAGGCTTCGGACGACGCGATCTTCGCGAAGGACCTCGACGGCCGCTACCGCTTCGCGAATCCTGCCCTGCTTGCTGCGTTCGCCAAGTCCGAGGCCGAGGTGATCGGCCGCACCGACGCCGAATTGATCGAGGACGCCGACGCGGCCCGGCGCATCGCGCAGCACGACAAGATGGTGCACGCCGGCAAGGCGCGCGAATTCGAGGAGCCCGTCCTGCTGCGCAACGGCGCGGTTCGACACTGGCATTCGCTGAAGGCGCCGCTGGCCGACGAATCGGGCCGGGTGGTGGGCCTTGTCGGCATCTCGCGCGACGTGACGGTGCGCAAGGAAGCCGAGGCGCGCGCCGATGCGGATCGCATGAAGCTGCAGATGGCGATGCAGGCCGCCGGGCTCGTCACGGCGGAGATCGACTACCGCACCGACCTGAACCACATCTCGGCCGAACTCGCGCGAATGATGGAGCTGGGCGACGAAGAGATGATCGTCCCGCGGCAGGTGATCTTCGACCGCATCCACCCGGACGATCGCGAGCGCTACCTCGAAGCGATCCGCCGCACGGTCGATCCGGAGGGCAACGGCCATCTGTCGATCAAGGTACGCACGCTCGCACGCAGCGGCACGGTGCGCTGGTTGCACATCGTGCTGCAGGTGACGTTCTCGATGGTCGACGGCGAGCTGAAGCCGGACCGCGGCATCTGCGCCGCGGCCGACGTGACGGCCGAGATGCTCGCCGAGCGCAAGGCATTGGCCGCGCAGCGCATGACCGAGGCCGTGATCGAAAACGCCGGCGCGCTCGTCTACGCGAAGGATCTGCAGGGCCGCTTCATGCTGTCGAACCAGGCCTGGCGCAAGCTGCACGATCTCACGCAGGAAGAGGCGGCGCAGGTGACCAGCGTGCACTTGTTCGGCGCGGAAGTCGCTGCACAGCTGCTCGAGAACGATCGCCGGGTGATCGAGACGGGCGAGCAGATCGTGGCGCTCGAAAGGGCTGTCGTGCATGGCCGCACGGCCACCTTCCGTTCGCACAAGTTTCCGCTGTACGACGAGGCCGGCCAGGTGTTTGCCGTGTGCGGCGTTTCCACCGACATCACCGACGTCGTCGAAGCCGACCGACGCAAGGACGAATTCATCGCGACGCTCGCGCACGAGCTGCGCAACCCGCTCGCGCCCATCCGCAACGGGCTGGAGATCTTGAAGCGCATTCCCGACCTGCCGCAACAGGCGGGCAAGGTGCGCGACATGATGGACCGGCAGCTCGCCCACCTCGTGCGGCTGGTGGACGACCTGCTCGATGTCTCCCGCATCACCCGCGACAAGCTGGAGATGCGTGTCGAGCCCATCACGCTGCAGGAGATCGTCGACGACGCGATCGAGGCCAGCCGCCCGGGCATGGACTCGGCGCAGCACCAGCTCGTCGTCGACCTGCCCATGCGGCCCGTGCACATCGAAGGCGATCTCACGCGGCTCGCGCAGGTGGTGAGCAACCTCCTGAACAACGCGGCCAAGTACACCGCGACGGGCGGACGCATCGAGATCGCGGCGCACACCGACGGCGGCCAGGTGGTGATGGAAGTTCGCGACAACGGCGCGGGCATTCCCGCCGAGACGCTGCCCCACGTGTTCGACCTGTTCGCACAAGGCGGCATGAAAAAGCACGCGCAGGGCGGCCTCGGTATCGGGCTGTGGCTCGTGAAGAAGCTGGTGCAATTGCACCGCGGCACGATCGAAGCCAAAAGCGATGGGCCCGGGCGAGGCAGCACGTTCACGCTGCGGCTGCCGATCGCGCAGCAATAACGCGTTTCAGCTGATCGCGAGCCTGTCGCGCAGCATCAGCACGAGATCGGTCTTGGTGAGGTGCCCCGCGAGATGGCCGCTGTCATCCAGCACCGGAAGACGCTCGCCCGGGTGGGCTTCGAACACTTCAAGCACTTCCCACAGCGGCATCGCCAGGCGCAGGCGCGGGTAATTCGCCTGGAGCAATTCGCGCGGCCATGGGCCCTTCGGATCGTGCGGCGCCTTCAGCAGGCCGGCGAGATCGTGCATCGCGATCGCGCCGAGAAATATCTTCTCGCCGTCCACCACATACACGTGCCGCCAGCGGCTTTCGAGCAGGCTCCTTTCGACGTCCTCGATGCTGCTGGCAGGAGTGGTCGTGCAACTGTCGGTGCGCAGCAGGTCGCGCGCGGTGATGAGGCGTGGATCGGTGGCGGCCTTCTGTTTCTGCGAAGACGCGTAGATCGAATCCGGCCGCAAGAGGCGCGACACCGAGAACGCCAGCACGCAAGCAAGCATCAGCGGCGCGACGACGGTGTAGTTCTCCGTCATCTCGAACACCATGAGCACGGAAGTCAGCGGCGCATGCGTGCTTGCCGCGAGGAAAGCGCCCATGCCCACCGCGGCGCCGAGCGGCTCGGGCAGCGGTGCACCCAGGAAAGCATTCGAGCCGAATGCAAGCAGCGCGCCGCTGACCGCGCCCATGAAAAGCGTCGGCGTGAAAATGCCGCCGACCGCACCCGAGCCGGTGGTTGCGGCGACGGCCACGAGCTTGAGTGCGACGACCAGGAGCAGCGACTGCCAGATCCACTGGCCTTGCAGCACGCTGTTGACCACACTGAAACCGTTGCCCCACACCTGCGGCGCGACGATGGACAAGGCGCCGACCATGAGGCCGCCCAACGCGAGCTTCAGGGGCAGCCCGATGTTCAGTTTCGCGAAACCTGCTTTTGCGAGATCGAGCACGCGCAGGTAAGCCGGGGCCGCCAGGCCCGCGATGAGACCCAATGCACCGCACAGCAGCAGCGTCGTGCCGCCGAGCGGCGGAAGCGTGGGCATCGTGTAAAGAGAAGCGGAGCCGACGAGTGTCGCGACAGTCGCATGCGCGCTGACGGAGGCGATGAGCAGCGGCGCGAGCGTTTCGGTGGCGAGCGACTGCAGCACGATCTCCGCGATGAAAAGCGCGCCTGCGATCGGCGTGCCGTAGGCCGTCGTCAGCCCCGCGGCCGCGCCGCACGCGACGAGCAGGCGGCGCCGAGGCACAGGCATGTTGCGCCACCGCCCGAGCAGCGAGCCCGTGAGCGCGGCGAGTTGCACCATCGGGCCTTCGCGGCCGATTGCGCCGCCGCTGGCCACGGAGAAGGCCGACGAAAGCGCACGCAACAGCGAATTGCCGGCTTCGAGCTCGCCGCGCCCGAGCACCACGGCTTCCATGTAGTCACCGTGCGGCGAGGATTTGAGGTGGCGCGCGGCGAAAGAGAGCACCGAGCCGGCCAACAAGCCCCCGATGGCCGGCGCGATCAGCCTTTGCCACCATGCCAGGCTCTGCGCAGCCTCGACCAGGCCGGCGGTGCCGCTCGTGCGGTACAGCAGGTGCTCGATGGCGACGAGCCCTTCGCGAAACCCGAGCGTCGCGAGCGCACCCGTCACGCCGACGATCACCGCCCATGCGAGCGTGCGCTGCCAATCGGTCGGCTGCAGGCGCTGGGCAACCAGCAGCACCGCTTCCAGGCGTTTCTTCATAAGCTCAAGCGTAACCGCAAGCGGCATTATCCTAGCGGCATGAAGCTGAACATCCCCGCCGAGCGGCTTGCGGACCTGGTGCGCCGCATGCCGAAAGCCGAGCTGCACATCCACATCGAAGGCTCGCTGGAGCCCGAGCTGATCTTCGAGATGAGCCGTCGCAACGGCGTTGCCATCCCGTACAAAAGCGTGGACGAACTGCGCCGCGCCTATGCGTTCACCGACTTGCAAAGCTTCCTGGACATCTACTACGCCGGCGCGAGCGTGCTGCTGAAGGAGCAGGATTTCTTCGACATGGCCTGGGCCTACCTGCAGCGCGCCAGGGCCGACAACGTCGTGCACGCGGAACTCTTCTTCGATCCGCAAACGCACACGGCCCGCGGCGTCCCGATGGAAGCCGTGATCGACGGATTGCATCGCGCCACGATAGAAGGCAAGTCAAGGCTCGGCGTCGACTCGTCGCTGATCCTTTGCTTCCTGCGGCACCTGAGCGAAGAGGATGCGTTCGAGACGCTGGAGCAGGCTGTTCCTTACCTCGACAAATTCATCGGCGTCGGACTCGACTCAAGCGAGGTTGGCCATCCGCCCGAGAAGTTCGCGCGCGTGTTCGCGCGCTGCCGCGAGCTGGGCCTGCACCTTGTTGCGCACGCGGGCGAGGAGGGCCCGCCCGCCTATGTGTGGAGCGCGCTGGACGTGCTCAAGGTCGAGCGCATCGACCATGGCGTGCAGTCCACGAAGGATCCGCAATTGATGAAGCGCCTGGCCGTCGATCGCATTCCGCTGACGGTGTGTCCGCTGTCGAACCAGAAGCTGTGCGTTTTTCCGAATCTTGCCGATCACAACATTCGCGAGCTGCTTGATGCGGGGCTCGTGGCGACGATAAATTCCGACGATCCGGCTTATTTCGGCGGCTACATGAACGACAACTTCGTGCAGACCTTCGCCGCAACAGGGCTCGATGCGGGTCACGCATTACGGCTGGCAAAGAACAGCTTCGAGGCGAGCTTCGTCGATGCTTCGCAAAGGAAGAAATACATAGCCCAGGTGGACGAGTTCTTCGCGGGCTTCGCGTAAAATCTGCTTCAGCCGCTCGGGCCCCGCGAGCGGCTTTTTGATTTTCTGTGTATTTATCTCCGGGGCCATGTAGAGGACCACCATGTATAAAAACCTCGCCGCCGCGCTGGCCGTGGCTGCTTCGTTTCTAGTCAACTTTCCCGCTCAATCACAACAAGCACCTCAGTCCCCGCTGAAGGTCGCTTTCGTCTATGTTGCGCCCGTCATGCCCACAGGCTGGGTGCACCAGCACGACGAAGGCCGCAAGGCCGTCGAAGCTGCACTCGGCAGCAAGGTCAAGACGACGTACGTCGAGAACGTGCCCGAAGGCCCCGATGCCGAGCGCGTCATTCGCGATCTCGCGCAGCAGGGCAACAAGCTGATCTTCACGCCCAGCTTCGGCTATATGGAGCCGACGCTCAAAGTCGCGAAGGACTTCCCGGGCGTGAAGTTCGAATCGATCACCGGCTACAAGACGGCGCCCAATGTTGCGGTTGCCAACGCGCGCTATTACGAAGGCCGCTATCTCGCAGGCATCGTCGCCGGCCGCATGACGAAGACGAATTTTGCAGGTTACGTCGCGGGCTTCCCGATTCCCGAAGTGTTGCAAGGCATCAACGCTTTCACTCTGGGCATGCGTTCGGTCAACCCGAAGGCGCAGGTGAAGGTCGTGTGGCTGAACGCATGGTTCGACCCGGGGCGCGAGCGCGACGCAGCGATGACGCTGATGAACGAAGGCGCCGACGTGCTCGCCTTCCACACCGCCACCGACGCCGTGATGCGTGCCGCGCAGGAGAGAGGCAAGATGGCCGTTGCCTATCACTCCGACATGCGCAACGTCGCGCCCGACGCGCAGATCGTCGCCGTCACGCACCACTGGGGCGATTACTACACCGCCCGCACGAAGGCCGTGCTCGACGGCACGTGGAAAACCGGCAATGTCTGGGGCGGCGTGAAGGAGGGAATGGTCCGCATCGAAGGCTTCGGCCCCAAGGTGCCGCAGGCCGTGCGCGACGAGGCGCTTGCGCGGCAGAAGGACATTGCGTCAGGCAAGTTGAAGCCTTTCGGCAATCTCACCGACGAGCAGATTCTCAAGATGAACTATCTTGTTGACGGCGTGATTGGGAAGATTTCCTGATTTGCTTCGTTGGGTTGGTGGGCCCACGCCGACGGGATGCCCTCAACCCTCCATGTCCCTCCGCCGCCCCGTCGCCCTACGGCGCCGTTGCGAGCTCCTTCCTTTACTTACGGGTTGAGGGCATCCCATCGACGCGGGCCTGGGCACGCTCGTAGTGCTCCACCAAGGCGCAGTGCGCCTCTTTGCTAATCAGCGATGTACCCTGCATC
>DATJJL010000279.1:0-7471 GCA_035492155.1 Ramlibacter sp.
CGCGCGTCCATCGAGTTCGACTGCGGACTTTCCATCCGAATGCACCCACCGGTTGCCCACGTAAATACCGCTTTGCGCCGATGGTTGCCAGTCGATGCCGCTGTCGTTGGTGACTTCCACTTGCAAGTTCGTGCGCTCGCCGGCCCTGACCTGCGGTGCTTTCGCGGCGAGCCGTGCGCGATAGCCTTCGGCCGGCAGCACCTGGCCGGACGCGATCCTAGGCGGATCGTCGCGCAAAGCTCCAGCTTGCGCTTGCTCGATATATCTTTTGATGGTCGCCGTGAGAATTTGCACGTTGGGTTCGCGAAAGAACTGACCGTGCTCCCCCTGGACCTGCGACATCGAGACCGGGCCCGAATAGAACTTGTGCCAACCTGTCTCTGGCTTGGCATAGTAAAGGCGCGGGTTGTACACGCTGCGATCGCCGAACAGCAATGCCACCGGCGAGTCGTACGCGAAAGGCGCGAACTTCTCCTGCATCACGAGCAGCGTGATCTCGTGCCCCAGCTCGCGCAGATGGCGCGCCACCTGGAAAGCGATCAGCGCTGCCTGACAATTGCCGCCCACCAGATACGGGCCTTGCGGCTGCACCTGAAGGATTTCGCCCACGTAGTGCTTCGCGAGGAGCTCGATGTTCTCCTGCGTCTTGACCATCACGCGATTGCCGGAGCGCATGCCCCACACGGGCTGTTCGGGCCCGAGGTATTTCGCCAACTGCTGCAGCTCTTGATAGCGCTGCAGGCACCAGAAAAGCGCCTGCTTCGATCCGTCGTTATTCAGGCCCACGATCACCGAAGCCGGCGTTGCACGCTTGCCCGCCCACGAAGCCGTGTGGCTGCGCAAACCCTGGTAGATGTCCCGGGGCAGCACCGATGAGCCGCTCGCTTGCGCGGAATCGTCCGCGCTGTCGCCGCGCTCGATCGCATCGGCGAGTTCGGCGACGGTGTTCAGCGTCGCGAGCGCGCGCGGTGGCACCGGGCGGCCGAGCGTCTTCTCGATCTCGACGACCATCTGCACCGACAGCAGCGAATGGCCGCCCAGCTCGCGGAAGCTGTCGTGGATGCCGACGTCGAAATCCAGCCAGAGCACCTGCTTCCAGATCGCGACGAGCGTGCGCTCCAGATCGCTTCGCGGCTCGGCATACGCTGTCGCGAGCCGATCGCGGCCCATGGCGGGCGGCGGCAACGCAGCACGGTCCACACTGCCATCCGGCGCGAGCGGCATCTCGTCCACGGGGATGAAGCTCGCGGGCATGCGGTACGCGGGCAGCAGCTTGCGTGCGTGATCGCGCACGGCGTCAAGGCTCGGTACATCGTGCTCGTTGAGTACCAGATAGCAATGCACTGCGCCGGTGGCCGGATCGCGCTGAAGGACTGCCTGGTCGATCTGCGGATGCTTTGCGAGTTCGGTCTCGAAATCCGACAACGATCGGCCGAAGCTGGGGAAATCCGCCACGCGGCGCTGCGGATCGGCGACGGCTCGCTGGAGGATGTCGGCCCACCGCTGGATGAAAGGCTTCATGCGCTCGGCGCCGAAGATGTCCGCGTTGAAGTCGACCACGCCGCTGACCCGATCGCCCTCGAATTCCGTGTAGATCGCGAGATCGAAATCGGCTGCGTCCTTGCGCACCTTCACCGGCCGCGCGACGACTCCAGGAAGGTCAAGCTTGCGGCTCGATGCATCCTGGAAAGAAAACATGCCACGCGTGAGTGGCGTGCGCGCGAGGTTCGGCAGCTGCGCGACGTGCTGCAATGGCACGTACTGGTTGTCGAACGCGTCGAGAGCCAGCGTCCGCAGGCGTGCCACCAGCTCGCGGAACGTCGGGTTGCCCGCCAGGTCGCAGCGCATCACGACGATGTTGTTGAAGTAGCCGACCATGCGCTCGATCTCGGATCGGTCGCGGCTGGCCATCGGCGAAACGACGACCTGGTCTTGCTGGCCCGTGTAGCCGTGCAGCAGCAGGTTGAAGCCTGCCAGCAGCACCACGAACAAGCTGGCCCGCTCGGCCTGCGCAAACGCGACGAGCTGCGACGTCAACTCCGGCGGCAGCCCGAAATGCTGGCTGCCTGCCTTGCCCTTGCCTGGCACACGGTCCTTGTCGTTGGGTGTGGCGAGCGCCGGCACGCTACCCGCGAGCTGCTTCTTCCAATAGCCCAACTGCCGCTCGAGCGTCGCGTCGTCCACGCGTGCGCGCTGCCAGATCGCGTAGTCGGCGAACTGAAGCTTCGGCTCCTGCAACGGGCTAGGCGACCCTTCGACTGCGGCGCGGTATTCCTGCGCGAGCTCGTCCAGGAAGATCACCTTGGACATCCCGTCGAAGACGATGTGATGCATCGTCATCGCGAGCATGTGCTCCTCGGGCGTGAGACGCAGCAGGCGCGCACGCCACAGCGGGCCGCGCTCCAGGTCGAATGGTTTCGCGGCCTCGTCGCGCAGCAGCTTCTGCAACGCACGCCCGGAGTGCTGCTTCGGAAGCTTTGCGAGATCGCGTCCGACTTCCGAGACCGCAATGACGACAGGAGCGAAAGGCATGAACTCCTGCCGAGCGCTGTCCGGCGACGCTCCCGGAAACACCGTACGAAGGCTTTCATGGCGGCGCACCAGGTTGCCCAGCGCCTGCTCCAGCGCACCGACCTGCAGCCGGCCTGCGAGATGAAAAACGACCGGCACGTTGTAGACGCTGCTCGTCGGCTCAAGCCGCGCGAGGGACCAGATGCGTTCCTGCGCGAGCGTGAGCGGCACCGTCTGGCCCGCAGTGCGTGCAACGATCGGCGCGGGCGCCCCACCCGCCGCCGCACGAGAAAGGAAATCGATGATCTCCTGCTTGCGCGTGCCCAGCTCCGCCCGCAGTTCCGGCGTCAATACGCCGTCCGGTGCATTGAGTTTCAGCTTGCCCGATTCGAGCCAGATCTTGATGTCCAGCCCGGCCAGGTGCGCCAGGTAATCCGCGATGCTCACATGTACTCCTAGATCACACCTGCGAGACCGACATCGGGCAGGCGGAAAGCCAGCGGTGGCCCGGTCGTGTGCGCCACGCATTCGTTTGCGTGGGAAGTTGCAGCCTGGCCCAGTGCGGCAGCAGCACACGCAATGCCGCCTGCAGCTCGAGAGGCACCAGCTGCGCGCCGAGGCATGTGTGGCGCCCGCGTCCGAAACTCAAGTGGCGCGCACGCGCAAGCTCGGGAGCGAAGCGATCCGCATCGGGGTACACCGACGGATCGCGGTTGGCTGCGCCGAGCACCAGCAGCACGGACTCGTGCCGGCGGATCTGCTGGCCGCCGATCACCACGTCCTGTTGCGCAACGCGTGCGATGTATTGTCCCGGCGATTCGAAGCGCACGCATTCCTGCACCACGCTCTCGACAAACGCCGGATCGGATTGCATGCGAACAACGACGTCGGGATGCTGCATCAGGATCGCGACGCTGCTGCCCACGAGGCTCGCGACGTTCTCGACACCGTCGGCGACGAGCAGCATCGCGGTGTCGGCGATTTGCACGTCGGTCAAGCCGCCGTCCCGTCCTGCCGCCAGCCAGGCGGAGATAAGGTCGTTGCGCGGCTCGGCCTTTCGTTGCTCCACGATCTGGAGGCACCACGGCCGGAATTCGGCCAACGAATTTTCGAGAAGCTTCTTCTGCGCTTCGTCCTGCACGCCGCTCAATAGCAGCAGGAAATCGTCGCCCCAACGTGCGATCCGCTCGTGTTCGGACTCCGGCAACCCCAGCAGCGCTGCGATGGCGAGCGTTGCGAAGGGACGGCCGAGGTCGTTCACGACGTCGAAGCTTTCGCGCGCGATGAGCGGATCGAGCACCTGCTGCGCTATCGCCTCGAGGGGCGGCAGGTGCTCGCGCAACTGCGCAGAGAACGTGCTTGCAATCAGGCGGCGCGCCTGCGCATGCACCTCGCCGTCCTGGAAGGGAAGGATGTTGTTGGCGACGTCTGCACCGATCGACGCGCTGCGCTTGCCTTCGTGCAGCCACGAATAAGGCGCGGGCGTGTTCGCCAGCGCCGGGTTCAGCAGCGCGACGCGTATGTCCTCGAAGCGAGTGAGCACCCAGTGGCCGAGCGGCGATTTGTGCACCGGACGCTCCTCGCGAAGACGCCGGTATGCCGGGTACGGATCCGCCACGAATGCCGGATCGGCCGGATCGAAATCTTCCTGCGGTTGCTGACGAGCGGCAGGCCGGGTGAGAAAGTCGATGATCTCCTGCTTGCGTCGGCGCAATGTGTCGACCACGTGCGCGGCCGCCAATCCTTTGGGCATGTCCAGGCGCAGCTTGCCCTCTTCCAGCCAGACACGGATGTCCAGGTCTGCAAGCTGGGCGAGCAGCTCCGGAATGCCTTCCATCAGATTTCGATCTCCGTGCGGCCGTGCGCCGACGCGATGGTCTCGGTATAGCCGAACTCGGCCATGAGTTGCAGCGTCTGGTCGGACAGGAAGTCGACGTCGAAAGCGCTCTTCCATTGGTCGGCGACCGCCGAATCGATCTTCTTGTGCTGGTGGAACTTCGGGTCGCCGATCATGCGCGAGATTTCGTGCACGCCATCGGTCATGCGCTTCTTGCTGTCCTTTTGCGGCTCCAGCATGCCCGCATCGAAAGGAAGGCCCAAGAGCTCGCACACCTTGCGCATCGAGACTTCGGGTTGCGCGGTCACGTCCTCGAAATGCAGCGCGAGCTTTCGCTCCTGCGGAATGCCCGCGAGGAAGTCGCGGATGTTGCGATGGAAGATGACCCACATCGCCTCGGCAAACTGACGCTTGTGATACGGCACATCGTCGATGCGTGGAAACTTCTGCCCGAGCATCCGGTAGAACCACAACTGCTCGAGACGCGCTTCCTCGAAGGACCGGATCATTCCGTAAGGATGCCGCTGCAGGTGGATGTACACGGCGTCTTCGAAATAATTTTCGGCACGGCGAAGCGTTTCCATTTCCATCGCATAAGCCGGCGTCTTGTCGACGAGGATGCGCTCGCCCAGCCATTCCTGCATGAGCGCGTAGTACTCCTGCGTCGGGCATGCGCCTGCTTCGAGTTCGGCGACGATCCGCTCGGCCCCTTGTGCATCGACGCCGCGCAACTCCATCAGCGCGCGGGTATTGCCTTCGAGCTGCGATTTCTGTGCGCCCGTGAACCAGAAGAAGTCCCGGCGCTCGGCCATGTTTTCATAGGCCAGCAGATAAAGCTCGGGCGGAGAGAAGAGCTTCGGATGTCCCGCGAGCATCGCGCGAAACAGCGTCGAGCCGGTTCTTGGCGTGGAGAGCACGAGGACTGCTCGCTTGTTCTTCCGCGAAGACAAAGCGGGCCCAGCGCGCAGTGCATGCGGAATGACTGCTTCGATGTCTGCAAGCACCTGCGGCGTCAGGCGCGGGCTGCCCGAAGCTTTCGGTGCAATCGCCCGCCCGAGCATGCGTGCGACCACATCAGGGTACTGCTGCCGCAGGTAATGTTCGTATTGCGCCGGCGTGGGCGCATCGAAGACGGATGAAACATAGATCGTGTCGCCGAAGCGCTGCTGCAAGCCGTTGATCAGCCCGGCCGCCTTCAACGAATCACCACCCATCAGGAAGAAGTCGTCGTTCATCCCGATGCGGTCGCGGCCGAGCGCCTCGCCCCAGAATTCCGTGAGCGTGCGCGCAACGGGGTTCGTGGGCGCGACATACTCGACCTGCGCGGTCTCGCTCGCTTCGGCCTTGCCGAATTTGTCCGTGAGGACTGCGCGCTGCAGCTTGCCGTTGGCGCCGCGCGGAATTTCATCGACGAAACGCAGCAAACGCGGCACCTTGAAGAACGCGACACGTTCGCGCAGGTATTCCTTGATCTGCTCCGGCGTCGCACTCGCACCTTGGCGCAACACCACCACCGCACCCACGTCTTCGCCGAGAGTCGGATGTGGAACCGGAAACGACGCAGCATCCGCCACAGCCGGATGCGCGAGCAGGAGCTGGTCGACCTCGTGCGGGGACACCTTCTCGCCGCCGCGGTTGATCATGTCCTTGACGCGGCCCGTGAGACGCAGGAAGCCATCTTCATCGAGATAGCCGAGATCGCCGGTGCGAAAGCCTGCGTCGGAGATCAGGCGCGCATTCTCTTCGGGGTTGTCCTCGTAGCCTGCCATGAGGTTGTCGCCGCGCACGACGACTTCACCGACCTGGTTCATGCCCAGTGGCTTGTTGTTGGAATCGAGGATGCGCACTTCCATACCTGCGCTCGCACCGACGAAGCCTGGCTTGCGCTTGCCGGGCGGCAATTGGTTGCTCGTGATCACGCCCGCTGTTTCGGTCATGCCGAAAATTTCGATGACGGGAATGCCGAAGCGCTTCTCGACGGCTTCCATCAGCGGCACCGGCAGCGGGGCCGACACGGAGCGAATGAAACGCAGGCAGTGCCCATCGAGCTCACCGCGATGGGCGTCCGCGGTGTTCACGAGCTCCTGCTGCATGACCGGAACGGCTTGCGTCCACGTCGGGCGCCATGCCTTCAGGTCGCGATAGAAATCGGCCGACGAGAAACTCGGCTCGATGAACGTGCCGCCACCCGCCATAAGAGGTGCGATCAGGACGTCGACGATGCCGCCGATGTGGAACATCGGCAAAAAGTGCAGGCAGCGATCGGCAGCCGAGAGCTGCAGCGACGCGATCAGGTTGCGCGCGGAAGCGACCAGGTTGCGCTGCGTGAGCGGCACGGTCTTCGGTACAGACGTCGTGCCCGATGTCTGCAGGATGATCGCGATGTCGTTTGCTTGCGCGAGGCTCTTGTCCGCGGAAGCGCCGCCGCCAGAAGTCGCTGCGAGCTCAAAGAGGCCTGCCGCCGACTTCGTGTTCACGTGCACATCGATGACCGGAATGCCGCAAGAAGCAGCCGCTGCGCGAACGGGGTGCTGGCCGCCCGCGAGTGTCATCACGACCTTGACCTTCAGCCGCTTGAGATTCTGTTCGTACTCGGCCTGCTTGAAGTCCGGGTTGATCGGCGTTGCGACTGCGCCTGCCATGACGGCCAGGCATGCAGTAGCCATTTCGGCACCACCGGGAAGGACGATGCCGATGCGGTCGCCTCGCCCGATACCCGCGCGATGAAGCGCATCCACGGTTGCGTGGAGATGATTCAGGAGTTGGCTGTACGCGAGCGGGCTGCGGCCGTGTGCTGCCATTGCGATCGCATCGGGTGCAGCTTTCGCTTGGCGATCGAGAAGTTCAAAAACCGTGGATGTCATTCACTACTCCGTCGGATATCGATGCGCGCTCAAGCGGCGGAGGGAAGGCCCAGGTATTCGTGCAACTCCCGACGCAATCTCTCGTTCAATTCCCCCGCCTGGCGTTCGATTGGCGGCGGCGGAATCGCGGGCACATCCTTCTCGATTCCCATGTATTGCAGCACTCGCCGCGCGGTTGCCTCGTAATCGGTCGTGAGATCTTCGTACCAGACCTCATGGACCTGCAGCTTCGCACGACCAATCAGGTGTTCCCATGCCG
>DATJJL010000280.1:0-3516 GCA_035492155.1 Ramlibacter sp.
AGCGCAATCTCGCCGATCATGTCGCCCGCGTGCGTGCCCACGATGCCGCCACCCAGGATGCGGTGCGTTTGCGCATCGAACAGCAGCTTCGTGAAACCCTCATCGCGCGCGTTCGCAATTGCGCGGCCTGAAGCGGTCCACGGGAAGTGGCCCTTCTTGATCGCGATGTTCTGAGCCTTGGCCTGGTCTTCCGTGAGGCCCACCCACGCGACCTCCGGATCGGTGTACGCAACGCTTGGAATCACGCGAGCATTGAAGGTCGACTTCTCGCCGAACGCGGCCTCTGCGGCCACATGCGCTTCGTGCACTGCCTTGTGCGCCAGCATCGGATTGCCCACGATGTCGCCGATCGCAAAGATGTGCGGCACGTTCGTGCGCATCTGGATGTCGACGGGAACGAAGCCGCGCTCATTCACCGTGACGCCCGCGTTTTCCGCGCCGATTCTCTTGCCGTTGGGGCTGCGGCCGACTGCCTGCAGCACGAGGTCGTAGACCTGCGGCTCCTTCGGGGCCTGCTCGCCCTCGAACTTCACGAGGATGCCGTCCTGGGTCGCTTCCGCGCCGACAGTCTTGGTCTTGAGCATGATGTTGTCGAAGCGCGGCGTGTTCATCTTCTGCCACACGCGCACGAGATCGCGGTCCGCGCCCTGCATCAGGCCGTCGAGCATCTCGACCACGTCCAGCCGTGCACCGAGCGTTGAATACACCGTGCCCATTTCCAGGCCGATGATGCCGCCGCCCAGGATCAGCATGCGCTTGGGCACCTTGCGAAGTTCAAGCGCGCCGGTGGAATCAACGATGCGGTCGTCCTTCGGCATGAAGGGCAGTTGCACCGCTTGCGAGCCCGCAGCAATGATGCAGTTGCGAAACGAAATGACCTGCTTCTTGCCAGTCGTGCCCTTGGCATCGCCGCTCGTCTCTTCGATTTCGATGCGATGCGGATCGATGAACTTGCCGATACCGCGCACGGTGGTGACCTTGCGCATCTTGGCCATCGCAGTGAGGCCGCCTGTGAGCTTGCCGACGACCTTTGACTTGTGCGCGCGCAGCTTGTCCAGGTCGACCTTCGGTTGGCCGAAGCTCACGCCCAGCGATTCGAAGTGCCTCGCTTCATCCATCACGGCCGCCACGTGCAGCAGCGCCTTCGAGGGAATGCAGCCGACGTTCAGGCACACGCCGCCAAGCGTTGCATAGCGCTCGACGAGGATTGTTTTCATGCCGAGATCGGCCGAGCGGAATGCGGCGGAATAACCGCCCGGGCCCGCGCCGAGCACGAGCATGTCACAGTCGTATTCGCCGGAGGGCGCGGACGCAACGGGCGCAGCAGCCGCAGCAGCTTTCGGCGGTGGCGCCGGCGATGCGGATGCGGGTGCGGGTGCAGATGAAGTTGCACCTTGACCTTCGAGCACCGCAAGAACGGACCCTTCCGAAATCTTGTCGCCGAGCTTGACCTTCAGCTCTTTCACGACGCCCGCATGCGTCGAAGGAATTTCCATCGATGCCTTGTCGCTTTCCACGGTGATGAGCGACTGGTCGACCTTGACGTTATCGCCGGGCTTGACCAGCAGTTCGATGACCGCGACATCCTTGAAGTCGCCGATGTCCGGCACCTTCACTTCCACAAGGCTCATGAAGTTTCCTTTTTCCTTATTTCGATTCGCGCAACTTGAGCGTGAAGACGTCCGAGGGGCCCGCCGAATTGCGGTCGAATTCGCAACCCGCGGCAATGCCGGCCTCGGCGATTTCCCGGGCGGTCTTCGTTTTGCCGTAGATCGAATGCATCGCGCCCAGCGCGAAACTGCGGCCCGATCCGATTCCCCAGAATTCCTTGAACTCGAAGACTTCGCGATAGCTGTACAGGCCGTAGATGCCCGTGCAGTTCGCGATGACGACGCTGAACTGGCTCGATTCGTACGGATCGCTGTCTTCTTCCTTTGTCTGCAGGAAGAAGTTGTCCTTGAGGTACGGATGCAGCTTGGTGAACGTGTCGAACACGTCGTCCTTGCTTCCGAGCTTGAGAATCTCACGCGGCATCGAGCCGATTGCTTTTCGCAGCACCGGGAAGTGCGCGACGGTGCCCGCCATCCCGAGATACGTGGGCCCGCAATCGGTTTCCACCGCGAAGATCTTCGTGTTGTCCTCGAAACGGTTCGCGAGCCGCGTGTCGCCGAATGTCACCAGCGTATCGGCCGCAATCGCAATCTGCCCTGCTTTTCTCACCACCACGACGGTCGTCATTGTTGTTTTGTCTCCTGTGGCCCGCCGCGCCCCGGACGCGGCGCGTTCCTCAGAGCATCGTGCGACGGAAGTCCGCCAATATAGCGCCGAGATAACTGTTGAACCGCGCTGCCGCCGCGCCGTCGATGACGCGGTGGTCCCACGACAAGGACAGCGGAAGGATGAGTCGCGGCACGAACTGTTTGCCGTCCCACACCGGCTTCATCGCACTCTTCGACACACCAAGGATCGCGACTTCGGGCGCGTTGATGATCGGCGTGAAGTTGGTCCCGCCTATGCCGCCCAAGGATGAGATGGTGAACGTCGCACCTTGCATATCGGCGGGGCCAAGCTTGCCGTCGCGCGCCTTCTTCGCAAGGTCCGACATCTCCTGGCTGATGGCCATCAAGCCCTTCTGGTCGGCGTTCTTGATGACGGGCACCATGAGGCCGTTCGGCGTGTCGGCGGCGAAACCGATGTTCCAGTAGTTCTTGTAGACGATCTGGTCGCCATCGAGCGACGAATTGAACTCGGGATATTTCTTCAGCGCGGCACCGCAGGCCTTGATGAGAAAACCGAGCATCGTGATCTTCGTGCCGGACTTCTCGTTTTCCTTGTTGAGTTGCACGCGGAATGCTTCGAGATCGGTGATGTCCGCGTCGTCGTTGTTCGTGACGTGGGGAATCATCACCCAGTTGCGGTGGATGTTCGCGCCGCTGATCTTCTTGATGCGCGAGATATCCTTGCGCTCGATCGGGCCGAACTTCGCGAAGTCCACTTGCGGCCACGGCAGTAATCCGAGCGCTGCTCCGCCGGCGCCGCCGCCCTTGGAAGCAGCGACTTTCGTCCGTGCTTCGCCCGCCATGACGGCCTTGGTGAAACTCTGGACATCTTCCTGCGTGATGCGGCCTTTCGGGCCCGTGCCCTTCACTTCCTCCAGCGGCACGCCGAGTTCGCGCGCGAACTTGCGAACTGAAGGCGATGCATGAGGCAGGCTGCCGCTCGGAGTTGCGGGCTCGTGCGGCGGCAATGCGGCGGTGGGCGACGTGCGCTCGCTTGTTGCGGGCGCAGGAGTTGCTCCTTCGCCCTTCGGGGGAGAGGGCTGGGGTGAGGGGCTCGCCGCAGCAGCCGCGCCGACGCCTTCCACGATCGCAATCACGTCGCCCTGATTGACCTTGTCGCCGAGCTTGACTTTGAGTTCTTTCAAGACGCCCGCGCCGGACGAAGGAATCTCCATCGAAGCCTTGTCGCTCTCGACTGTGATCAGCGATTGCTCGTTCTTCACCGTGTCGCCGGGCT
>DATJJL010000281.1:0-18538 GCA_035492155.1 Ramlibacter sp.
GCGATGGGCATGATGAAGGCAGCCAAGCTGTGCCCGCAGGCCATCGTGCTGCCGGTGGACTTCGACGAGGTGCGCAGGTTCTCGCGACTTTTCAAGTCGACGATCGCGGAGGTCGCGCCGCTGGTCGAGGACCGCGGCATCGACGAGGTCTATATCGATTTCACCGATGTGCCCGGGGGCCAGCGCGAAGGCGGCCGAGTGCTCGCGCGCCTGATCCAGAAAGCCATCGTCGACCGCACGGGCCTGACGTGTTCGATCGGCGTCGCGCCGAACAAGCTGATCGCCAAGATGGCCAGCGAGTTCAACAAGCCGAACGGCATCTCGGTGCTGTACGAGCAGGACGTGCAGGACAAGATCTGGCCGCTGGCCGTGCGCAAGATCAACGGCATCGGGCCGAAGTCGGAAGTGAAACTGCACAAGCTGCACCTCATGACCATCGGCGACATCGCGCGCGCCGACCCGCAATGGCTGATCGACAACTTCGGCCAGTCGTACGGCGCGTGGATGCACGACGCCGCGTGGGGCCGCGACGACCGGCCCGTCGTCACCGAAAGCGAGCCCGTGTCGATGAGCCGCGAGACGACGTTCGATCGCGACCTGCACGCGGTGCGCGATAAAGCGGAGCTCGGCGAGATCTTCACCGACCTGTGCCTGCGCGTGGCCGAGGACTTGCGCCGTAAAGGCTACGTCGGCAAGACCATCGGTATCAAGCTGCGCTATGACGACTTTCGCATCGCCACGCGCGACACGACCATCGATCACTTCACCGCCGACGGCCCGACGATCCGCAAAGTCGCGGGCCAGTGCCTGAAACGCGTGGACCTCTCGCGCAAGCTGCGCCTGCTCGGCGTGCGCGTGGGCAAGCTCGCGAAGACGGGTTCGGACGTGACTGACGAAACGCCTTCGGCCACCGAGTTGCGCGCGAGCGAGCCGACACTCGATTTGTTCTGAAGCTCAGCTTCCTGGGGGCAGCCGAGTCCTACCGGTGCAGCCCGAGCGTGCCTACAAAGGCAGGACGAGCAGGGGCGTTAACTGGGTGAATCCACTCAGGAAGGAGCCCATCATGAAAGCTCAACTGCGAAGCACAGCCCTCGCCGTTTGCCTGCTGGCACCTGTCGCTGCGACCGTCTGCGCACTGCCGACTGCCGCCTTCGCGCAGCCCGCTCCAGAAGTTCAGTCGCTCGACATCCGTGCCGATGGTCCCTGGCAGCCCGGCACCCGCGTGCGGTTTCGCATGGAAGGCACGCCGAATGCGCGCGCCATCGTTCGCGTCCGCGGCGTTCGCGACTCGATTCCCCTTCGCGAGATCGATCGAGGCGTCTATGTCGGGCGCTATGTGATCGCGCGTGACGACGACATCGACCCCGGCGCGCCGATCCGCGCGATCCTTCGCATTGGCAACCGCACCGCCGTCGCCGAATACAACGCGCCGGCGGACGTCGCTGATTCGCGAGCCGTGCCGCCTGCGCCGCCCAGAGGTCTGCCGATCGAAGTCGTGAGCCACCCGAACAACGGCACGATCGAAGGCGACGTGGCGCGAGTGCGCGGCCGCACCGCGCCCTTCGCGCAGGTGGAGGTGCACGTTCATGCGTCGCCGCCCATCTTCGGGCAAGTCGGCGTGGGGCAGGACGTGCTCAACGACACGCTGCAGGCGGACGCTCGAGGCTTCTTCGAGTTCAGCTTCCGCACGCCCTACCCGGTGCCGGGCACGAAATACGACGTGGACCTCGTGGCTCGCAAAGCGGATGAATCGCGCGAGGCGCGCCTGACGCTTTTCCAGCGACAAGGATGACAGAAAGGGTCGCTCGCTTGACCAACGCTTACCCGAAACTTACATTGATCAAGCCATGACCCTCGACGACCTCCAACGCATCAAGAAGTGGCACGTTGCCCACCGCAGCGACCATCCGATCGAGTACCACCTGTGGGACATGATCCTCACCTTGTGGGTGATGGGCTGGGTCGGCTGGCTGCCCGCTTTCGCGTTTGGCGCGGTATGGATCTTTCCGCTGTGTGCCGTCGCGATGGCCGCGCCGGGCCTCTATGTCACCTGGCGGCTGAAGGCCCACCGCGAGGGCTGGCTGCGCTGCGACTGGCAGGTTGCGGCGCAGTCGCACTGAACACGCACTGATACATTGGGCGCTTCCTGCAAGGAGCACCCAATGCAATGTTTTTCCATCACCGAACAGGACCATGTCGCGCATCTCGTGCTGAACCGGCCCGAGTCGCTGAACACGATGGGTCCGCTCTTCTGGCGAGAGCTCGACGAGACGCTCACACGCATCCATCGTGAAGGCACCGCGCGCGCGCTCGTCATCTCATCGACCGGCAAGCACTTCTCCGCAGGCATGGCGCTCGACACTTTTGGCGATTCGCTGCTCGATGACCGCACGCCCGAGGGCCGCGCCGCAATGGCCGACGTGATCGCCGAGCTGCAAGCCACGTTCACGAAACTCGAGACACTGCGCATGCCGGTGATTGCTGCGATTCACGGCGGCTGCGTCGGCGGCGCGGTCGACATGGTCACGGCCTGCTGCATCCGCTATGCGACGGCCGATGCGTTCTTCTGCATCCAGGAAATCAACATCGGCATGGTGGCGGATGTGGGCACATTGCAGCGCCTGCCCAAGCTCATGCCGCTGGGCATCGTGAAAGAGCTGGCGTACACGGGCCGGCGCCTGCCCGCGCAAAAAGCTCTTGCGTGGGGGCTGGTGAACGAAGTCTTCGACACGCAGGAAGCGATGCTCGATGCCGCGATGAAATGCGCCAAGGAGATCGCATCGAAGCCGCCGGTCGCGATCTGGGGCACGAAGCAGGTGATCAACTACGCGCGCGATCACGCCGTGGACGACGCGCTGCGTCAGATGGGCTGGGTGCAAGGCGCCGTGTGGAGCACCGCGAACGTGGGCGAAGCGATCGGCGCAGCCAAGGAAAAACGCGCGCCGGAATTTGCGCCGCTCGCGCCGCTGCCCTCCTTCATGCAGAAGGTCTGATCACTGCCGCGCGTTGCGCACGTTCTTTGGTGCAGCCGTGGGGTAGCTGCTGCGAAACGGGTTGATGTCCAGCCCGCCGCGCCGCGTGTAGCGCGCATACACCGCAAGCTTCGTCGGCTCGCAGCGCGTCCAGATGTCCATGAAGATGCGCTCGACACATTGCTCGTGGAATTCGTTGTGGTTGCGAAAGCTCACGATGTACTGCAGCAGCGTCTCCT
This sequence comes from Ramlibacter sp., assembly GCA_035492155.1. Taxonomy (GTDB): domain Bacteria; phylum Pseudomonadota; class Gammaproteobacteria; order Burkholderiales; family Burkholderiaceae_C; genus Ramlibacter. The sequence continues at coordinate 3,212 of DATJJL010000281.1, forward strand.
GGTCGATCTGCGGCCCGCTGTAGCGAATCTGCACGCTGCCCCAATCCGGCTGGCCCGTGACCAGGCAGTTGCTCTTGAGCAGGTTGCTCACCAGCGTTTCGTTCACCGGCTGCTCACCTAAGGTGGACTTCAGCAGTTCGGGCGCGGGCGTGTACTGAGTGCATTCGATGTCGAGTCGATCGATGCTGAGGCCATCGAGCTCATGGATCGGCTCGGCGTCGAACTGGTCGGGCATCATGAGCCTCACACCGACGCTCGATTGGCCGGCGGCGCCGCGGTACACTGCCTCGCCGATATCGGCGCGAATGCGATCGCGCACCTCGTCGGCACTCGCAAACACGCTGTTCGTGAAGCTGTTGAGGTACAGCTTGAACGATTTGCTCTCGACGATGTTCGGCGTTTCGCACGGCACGGTCACGTGCGCGATCGCCACCTGCGGCTTGCCGCGCGGCGTGAGCCACGACAGCTCGTAGGCCGTCCAGAGATCCGCGCCGAAGAAAGGCAGCGTCCCCGTCAAACCGAGTTCAGTGCGCTTGGGCTCGCGCGAGATCGGGTACAGCAGCGTTGGATCGTAGCGGTCTGCGTACGTCGCCGGCTTGCCCAGTTGCGATTGTTCAGGGGTGTTCACTCGAACCGCCGCTCGCGCAGCCACTTGGTCGCGATCCACTTCTCGCCTGCGAGCACCGGCGCACCGCCGTGCAGCGTCTTCGTGGACGGGTGCGGCCGCTCGTAGCTGAAAAAGACGGCGTTGCCGCGCTTGGGCGCCACTTCCATGTGGATGTCGGGAAACGTGGTGCCGCCGCCTTTTTCCGGCTCGGAAAGGTACATGACGATGGTGGCCACCCGCTGGCCGCCGCGCCGAAGAATGGTTGGCGTGCCCGGCTCGTTCGGGTCGAAGTAGTCGTAATGCGGTTTGTATTCCGTGCCCGGCGTGTAGTGCAGGATTTGCAGGCCCTCGCCGTTTTCCATCGGCCAGTCGAGCAGGTGCGCGATCCGGGTCTCGATACGCTTCACAAGCTCGTTTTCGCCGCGCTGGAAGAACATGCCGCTGCTCGTGCGATCGGCATTGACCTCTTCGCCGCCCGTCTTCGTGGCAACCGTCAGCGACCGTGCCATGCGCGGCGTCGCGAGCCCGATCAGTTCGTCGCATTCCTGGTGGGAAAGCAGATCGCCGAAGACGACGATGCGCGGGTTGTACATCGCCTGCAGCACATGAACTCGGCGATCGCCGGCGTCCAGGTAAAGCGGCGATTCGTCCAGCTTTGCATCGGGCACGGGTACGGCCGCGGGCAAGCCCTGGGCGACGGCCTGGTTCTCCAGGTGTCCGCGAAGCGTGGACTCCATCGCCTCGATGGCGACGTCCTCGGCCCATCCTGACGCGAGCATCGACTTGAGCACGGATTCGGCGGTGTGGCCCGCCTGCGCCTGCTCGACGATCCATTGCCGCAGCTGCGGCGTGATCTGCTGCTTCTGTGCGGTCGTCATGAACCTATTGTGCGTCCGCCGGCCAGCCACTGGGCGGTGGCGATCGCGGCGACCAGCGCGGCATAAGTGGCCATCTTGCCGTCCACGCCGAAATGCCACAGGCCTGCAGCCAACACGGCCGCGCCCACGAGGAAATTGATCACGAATTGGGCCCACCAAGGCAAAGCCGGCCGGGCGCGGGTCACGAGGCGCGCGACGAGAACCACGCCGAGCGAAACGAACAGCGCGGGGGCCAAAAAACCGAAAAGATGAGGCAGGAAGTCCTGAAGGGACATTTGCGAAAACGCAAGTGCTTGAAATTTCACCGAATTTTATAATCCCCCCATGGCAGTCTGGGCCCTGGGCATCAACCACACGACCGCGCCGCTCGATTTGCGCGGCCGGTTCGCGTATGCCGTGGACCAGCTCGAGCCCACATTGCGCGCTTTGCGGGGTGCCTTGTCGCGCCAACCCGAGGCCGCAATTCTCTCGACCTGCAACCGCACCGAAATCTACTGCGCGGGCGAGCACGGCGACATGGACCTCACCTTCGACTGGCTCGCGAATTCCGGCAATGTCGCGCCGGCCGTGCTGCGATCGCATGCGTACACGCTCAGGGACGGATTTGCGGCACGCCATGCTTTCAGGGTGGCGAGCGGCCTCGATTCGATGGTGCTGGGCGAGCCTCAAATCCTCGGCCAGATGAAGGACGCGGTGCGCGCTGCCGACCAGGCGGGCGCCTTGGGCACCACCCTCAATCAATTGTTCCAGCGCTCGTTCGCCGTAGCGAAGGAAGTTCGCACATCCACCGAGATCGGCGCGCATTCGATCAGCATGGCCGCAGCCTCGGTGCGCCTGGCCGGCCAGTTGTTCGAAGACCTGCGCAAGATCCGCGTGCTGTTCGTCGGCGCCGGCGAGATGGTCGAGCTGGCGGCCACGCACTTCGCCGCGCGCGAGCCCAAGGCGATGGCGATTGCCAACCGCACGCTGGAACGCGGCGAAAAGCTCGCCACGCGCTTCGGCGCCGAGGTGATGCGCCTGGCCGACCTGCCCTCGCGCCTGCACGAATTCGACGTGATCATCAGCTGCACCGCGAGCACGCTGCCGATCATCGGCCTGGGCGCCGTCGAACGCGCGCTGAAGGCTCGGCGACATCGCCCGATGTTCATGGTGGACCTCGCCGTGCCGCGCGACATCGAGCCCGAAGTAAAAGCCCTCGAGGACGTCTACCTGTACACCGTCGACGATCTCGCGTCGGTCGTCCAGGCCGGTCGCGAGAACCGCGAAGCCGCCGTCGCGCAGGCCGAGGCCATCATCGACGCCGGCGTGCAAAGCTTCCTGCACTGGCTGGACCAGCGGGGCAACGTGCCTCTCATCCTGCAGCTCAACGCGCAGGCCGACGAATGGCGCACGGCGGAACTTTCCCGCGCCAAAAAGCTGCTCGCCAAAGGCGAGAACGTCGACGCCGTGCTCGAGGCGATGTCCAAGGGCCTCACGCAAAAGATGCTCCACGGCGCGATGGCCGAGCTGCACAGCGCCGATCCGCATTCGCGCGAACGCGCCACCAGCGCGATCCAGCACTTCTTCCTTCGCAAAGAGCGTTAGCTCGAAAGACCCGTCATTGCGGGCTCGACCCGCAATCCAGTGTCTTCGACGAAAGCCGCTGGATGCCGGATCAGGTCCGGCATGACGAGAAGAACATGAAACCCTTTCTCAGACAACAACTCGAACGCTACCCGGTCCGCCTGCAGGAGCTGGATTTTTTCCTGCAGCAGCCGGACATCGCGAACGACATGGAGCGCTATCGCGCGCTCGCGCGCGAACACGCGGAGGTGAGTGAGATCGCAGGCCTGTTCGGCCGCTACCTTGAGCGCGAGCAAGACCTCGCTGCGGCGCGCGAGATGGAGGCCGATGCCGAGATGGCCGACATGGCCCGCGAGGAAATCGCTGCGATCGATGCCGAGTTGCCGCGGCTCGAAGACGAATTGCAGAAGCTATTGATCCCGAAAGATTCCGACGACGTGCGCAACACGTTCCTGGAAATTCGGGCAGGCACCGGCGGCGACGAGGCGGCCCTGTTCGCAGGTGACCTGCTGCGCATGTACACAAAGTTCGCCGAGCGCCAGGGCTGGCGCGTCGAGATCATGAGCGAGAGCGCGGGCGAGGTCGGCGGCTTCAAGGAGATCGTTGTCCGCGTCATGGGCGACAGCGTTTACGGCAAGCTCAAGTTCGAATCGGGTGGCCATCGCGTGCAACGCGTGCCTGCGACGGAGACGCAAGGACGGATTCACACGAGCGCGTGCACGGTCGCCTCGCTGCCCGAACCCGACGAAGCGCAGGCGGTGCAAATCAATCCGGCCGATTTGCGCATAGACACATACCGCGCGTCGGGCGCCGGTGGACAGCACATCAACAAGACGGATTCGGCTGTGCGCATCACGCACATCCCGACAGGCATCGTCGCCGAATGCCAGGACGATCGCTCGCAGCACCGCAACAAGGCGAAGGCATTGCAGGTGCTTGCTGCGCGCATCAAGGAAAAGGAACGCGCCGAGCGCGCCGCCAAGGAAGCCGCGACGCGCAAGGGCCTCATCGGCAGCGGCGACCGAAGCGATCGCATCCGCACGTACAACTTCCCGCAAGGCCGGCTCACCGACCATCGCATCAACCTCACGCTGTACAAGCTGGGCGCGATCATGGAAGGCGAGCTGGACGAAGTGATCGACGCGCTGCTGCTCGCACGCAAGGCGGAGCAACTCGAGGAACTGGGCCTCGCATGAACGCCGCACAGGCGCTCGCTGCCGCATCGGCGCTCGGGCTCGAGCGGCTCGATGCGCAGCTCTTGCTGCTGCACGCGATCGAGCGAAGCGAAAGCGATCGCGGATGGCTGCTCGCGCACGATACGGACGAACTTTCGGCGGCACATCAGGCAGCTTTCTTTGCTGCTTGCGAGCGTCGTTCGTCCGGCGAGCCGCTGGCATACATCGTCGGCCACAAGGAATTCCATGGCGTGGATCTCCTGGTCGACAAGCGGGTGCTGGTTCCGCGGCCCGATACCGAGACGCTCGTGGACTGGGCCATCGAGATCGCCAATGGCATCGACGAGCCGCGAGTGATCGACCTCGGCACGGGTAGCGGAGCGATTGCGTTGGCCATCAAGAAGTCCTGCCCGCATGCGGCTGTCACGGCGACCGATATCAGCACCGGTGCACTTGAGGTGGCAAGCGCGAATGCAAAGCGGCTGTCGCTCGACATCACGCTGAGCTGTATAACGTGGCTCGACGGTATCGATGGATCTTTCGACCTGATCGTGTCCAATCCGCCCTATATCGCGGACAACGATGAGCACTTGCGTGCCCTCGGCCACGAGCCACGCGGCGCGCTCGCTTCCGGTCCGCTTGGAATGAACGACCTTCGCGCCATCGTGCAGCAGGCTCCCGCGCATCTGGCGCAAGGCGGCTGGCTGATCCTCGAGCACGGCTGGGATCAGGCGCCGAAAGTCCGCGGCCTGCTGCAGGCAGCGGGGTTCGGTTATGTGGCAAGCCGCCGCGACCTTGCGGGTATCGAGCGGGTGTCGGGCGGCCAGTGGCTTGAATTGGGATAATTCGGCGCAACGTGGAGATTCATATGAGCGACGTCCAGCAACGTATCGACCAATTGGTCAAGGGCAACGAGATCCTGCTGTTCATGAAGGGCAGCGCGAGCTTTCCGATGTGCGGCTTCTCCGGCCGCGCCATTCAAATCCTGAAGGCCTGCGGCGTCGACCCGAAGTCGGTCGCGACGGTCAACGTCCTGGAGGACGACGAGATCCGCCAGGCCATCAAGGAATACAGCAACTGGCCGACGATTCCGCAGCTGTACGTGCACGGCGAATTCGTCGGCGGCTCGGACATCATGATGGAGATGTACCAAAGCGGCGAGCTCCAACAGGTCCTGGGCTCCGGCTCGTAAGCTGATAGCAGTCGGGGATCGCGACTGCCAGATCGCTACTGCCAGATCGCAGCCGCAAATTTGTCGGCGTGAAACCGACAGTACAACGGGACGGCGAACCCACTCATTGAAGAGTCGCGCGGCTTATGCTGGAATGGCCAGCACAAGGAGTGGCTCACGATGGAAACACGCAGTCTCGTTCCACATCAATCGTCTTCCTTCCAGCTGCCGGTTGCGCAAGTTCGCAACGTGTTCCGCCCGAACGAGGTGGAACGCAAGCTGGCCAAGCTTCCCACCCGCGATCACGAAAACCTGCGCAGCACCTACGAGCGCATGCTGGAGCGCGGGCCCGAGCGTTTCCAGGTGAAGCCGAGCGGCATCCCGCAGATGGCGCACCTGTACGAAGAGCTGCCGAACTTCGCGCTGGCTCTCGATGACGTGAGACGCCACGTCGCGCTGGCGCAGGATTCGCGCGACGGCCTTGAAGTCACGCCGATGCTTCTGCTCGGCCCGCCGGGCATCGGCAAGACACATTTCGCGCGCAAGCTCGCGGAGCTGCTCGGCACCGGCATGAATTTGGTCCCGATGAGTTCGATGACCGCGGGCTGGCTGCTCTCGGGTGCGTCGTCGCAGTGGAAGGGCGCGAAGCCGGGCAAGGTGTTCGAGGCACTCGTCGACGGCCAGTACGCGAACCCCGTGATCGTCGTCGACGAGATCGACAAGGCGAGCGCCGACGCGCAATACGACCCGATGGGCGCGATGTACTCGCTGCTGGAGCACGACACGGCCGGCGCTTTCATGGACGAATTCGCCGAGGTCGCGATCGACGCGAGCCAGGTGATCTGGATCATGACGGCCAACGACGAACGGCTGATTCCCGAGCCGATCATGAACCGCATGAACGTGTTCGAAATCGAGGCACCGAGGCTCGACATGGCGCGCACGATCGCCCGCAACCTCTATGTGTCGATCCGGCGCGAGCACGGCTGGGGCGCGAGGTTCGACACCGAACCTCGCGACGACGTGCTGGACCTGCTCGCGGAACTGGCACCGCGCGACATGCGCCGTGCGCTGATGACAGGCTTCGGAAATGCGCGGCTCGACGCGCGCGATGAAATCATGGTGGACGACCTGCCGAAGGCTGCTTCAGGCAAAGGCAAGCTCGGCTTCATTCAGTAGGCCCGAGCGTGTCCTTCCATTCCCAGTAGCGCTTGGCGCTGAGCACCGCGCGCGGATACTGCGGCTGGCCGCGGCTGCCGTTGTAGCGGCCCAATGCCATGAACAGGTCGCCGCGCTCGCGATCGAGCAGGTAGTAGCGAAGGATGGTGCAGCCAAAACGCAGGTTCGTCTGCATGTGGAACAGCACGCCGGGGTCGGTGCCCTGGATCAGGCGCGTCCAGAAAGGCATGACCTGCATGTAGCCGCGTGCGCCGACGCGCGACACCGCGAACTTGTTGAAGTTGCTTTCCACCTGGATCAAGCCGAGTACCAGCGATGGTTCAAGCGCCGCGCGCTTTGACTCGTACCAGACGGTCTGCAAAAACGCCTTGCGCTGTTCCCAGTCCATCCAGCGCACGAGGCGCTTGCTCATCGCGCCGAGCCATCGCAGGTAGGCAAGCCTCTGGTTGATGTCGCGAAATTCGAGCTCGGGCGGGCGAAGGTATTCGAGCGCGGGCGCGCCAACCGCCATGCGAAGCGCATTGAGCGCGGCGTCGGCAATGGGCTCTTCGACCTGCGCGCCCGCGAATGAGAAGCGCGCCGGAGCGAGCAGCGCGAGCGGTGCTGCGCCGATGAGTGCGCGGCGTGCGATCACGCGTGCAGGCGGCCCTGGACGAAGCCGAGTGCTTCGCTTGCCGCCACCTTCGTCGCCGCTGCGTCGCGACGATGCTGGTATTCGACCTGACCTTCCTTCAGGCCACGGTCGGAGATCACGATGCGATGCGGCACGCCGATCAATTCCCAGTCGGCGAACATGACGCCCGGGCGCTCGCCGCGATCGTCGAGCATCACGTCGACACCGCTTGCCGCAAGATCGTCGTGCAGTTTCTGTGCCGCTTCCTTCACCTCGCTGCTGCGATCCATGCCGATCGGGCAGATCACGACGGTGAATGGCGCGATCGCATCGGGCCAGACGATGCCGCGTTCGTCGTTGTTCTGTTCGATCGCTGCCGCCGGCAGGCGCGTGATGCCGATGCCGTAGCAGCCCATTTGCATCAGTTGCGGCTTGCCGCCTTCGTCGAGGAAGGCCGCGTTCATCGGCAGGCTGTATTTCGTGCCGAGAAAAAAGATGTGGCCGACTTCGATGCCGCGCTCGATGGCGAGCGCACCTTTGCCGTCGGGCGATGCATCGCCTTCGACGACGTTGCGGATGTCGGCCACGAGATCGGGCTCGGGAAGATCGCGGCCCCAGTTCACGCCGACGGTGTGGAAGTCTTCTTCGTTCGAGCCGCAGATCCAGTCGCTCATCATCGCGACCTCGCGATCGGCGACGATCTTCGCCGGCTTCTTCAAACCGATGGGGCCGAGGTAACCGGGCTTTGTGCCGAAGTGATCGACGATCTCCGCGACGGTGGCGAAACGGAAGCCGTCCTTCAGGCCGGGCAGCTTGCCTGCTTTCACTTCGTTGAGATCGTGATCGCCACGCAGCAGAAGCAGCCAGACCTGAGTTTCGGGCTCGTCCGTCGCAAGCACGATGGACTTCACTGTGGTCTGCAAAGGCACACCGAGCAATGCCGCGACGTCCGCACACGTGCTCTTGCCGGGCGTGGGCGTCTTCTTGATGGCCTGCGACGGATTTTTGCGCGGGCCCTTTGGCGCGAGCGCCTCGGCCTTTTCCATGTTCGCGGCGTAATCGCTCGCGGGGCAATAGACGATCGCGTCTTCGCCCGTCGCGGCGATCACCTGGAATTCTTCGGACAGATCACCGCCAATTGCGCCGCTGTCGGCCGCCACTGCGCGATAGCGCAAGCCGAAACGATCGAAGATCGCGCGATACGCCTTGGCCATCGATTGGTAGCTCGCCTTTGCGCCGGCTTCGTCGCGGTCGAAGCTGTACGCGTCCTTCATGATGAACTCGCGGCTTCGCATCACGCCGAAACGTGGACGACGCTCGTCGCGGAATTTCGTCTGGATGTGGTACAGGTTCCTGGGCAACTGCTTGTAGCTGCGCAGTTCCTGGCGCGCGATGTCGGTCACGACCTCTTCGCTGGTCGGCTGCACGATGAAGTCGCGCTCGTGGCGATCCTTCAGGCGAAGCAGCTCGGGGCCCATCTTTTCCCAGCGGCCCGTCTCTTGCCAGAACTCAGCGGGCTGGATGACGGGCATCAGGAGTTCGACAGCACCTGCGCGATTCATCTCTTCGCGCACGATCGCTTCGATCTTGTTGACCACCCGAAGACCCATCGGCATCCATGTGTAGATGCCCGCGCCGAGTTTCTTGATCATGCCCGCGCGCATCATCAGCTTGTGGCTGGTCACTTCTGCGTCGGCAGGGGCTTCCTTCTGCGTGGAAATGAGGAACTGGGAGGCTTTCATCGCGGCTGAGCCTATGGCGGCGGCGCAATGCGCCGTGCATAATGAACTCAGTTTAAAAATTGGGGTTCGATTATGCTTGACCGGGACGGCTTTCGGCCCAACGTCGGCATCATCTTGCTCAACCAGAAGAACCAGGTGTTCTGGGGCAAGCGAATTCGCACCCACTCCTGGCAGTTCCCGCAAGGGGGCATCGACCGCGGCGAGACGCCCGAACAGGCGATGTTCCGAGAGCTGCACGAGGAGGTCGGGCTCATGCCCGAACACGTGCGTATCATCGCCCGCACTCGCGACTGGTTGCGCTACGAGGTGCCGGACCGATACATCCGCCGCGATGCGCGCGGACACTACAAAGGCCAGAAACAGATCTGGTATCTGCTGCAGCTGATGGGGCAGGACTGGAACCTGAACCTGCGCGCCACCAACCACCCCGAGTTCGACGCCTGGCGATGGAACGAATACTGGGTGCCACTCGATGTGGTCGTCGAATTCAAGCGCGGCGTGTACGAGATGGCATTGACCGAACTCGCGCGCTACGTGCCGCGGCACGACCATCGCAACCGCTACCTGCGAAGCGGCATGCGCTCGCGCGACTACGAGCATGACCACGATCACGATCACGATCGTGCGCCGGAACAAAGCACGGTCCCGACGCCCGCTTTCGAGCTGCCGCCAGGCGCAACGTTCGATCCCGATCCGCAGGCCGCACTCGCGCAACCCAAGAACAAGCATGCTCCGTAACCTGGCAGTCAGCACCATTTTGTCGATCGGATGCGCAGGGTGGGCGCAGCAGGCGCCCGACTTTCTTCCCGGCACGATGGGAAGGGCTGTGACCGAAGAATCGGACTGGAAAGAGATGGATGCGCCATCACCGCCCGCGCTTCGCAAGGATGGTCTAGTTGCCATCGAGGTGAGCGGCGGCACGGAAATGCGTTGGGGCATCGATCCGCAATCCGTCAGTGTCGGCGCCGACCGGATCGTGCGCTATGTTGTCGTGGCCTCGACGCGCGCCGCAACGAATGCGTCTTACGAGGGAATCAACTGCGACGCCGGCGCTTACCGGGTGTATGCGAGATCCAGCGGCCAGGGCTGGCATGCCGTCGAGACGGAGTGGAAGACGCTGTCCGGCGGTGGCGAAGCGCAGCACGCACGCGCCATCGCCAAGGCCGGCGCTTGCCAGGGGCATGCACCGAACGGCAGCGCCGAACAGATCGTTCGCGACCTGGGGATGCCACAGGGAACCAAGTTCGGCGGCAGCAACGCGCCTTGATGCCTATCGCGTGACGACGAGGTTCGTGCGGTGGATCATCTCGGGCTCCGCCACGTAGCCCAATAATTTTTCGATTTCGCCGGAAGGTTTGCGGCACAGCAGGCGCGCTTCGGCGCTCGCGTAATTGGCCAGCCCACGTGCAATCTCATTGCCGGCTGTATCGCGCACCGAGATGACGTCGCCGCGCGAAAACTCACCCTCCACCGCCGTCATGCCAATGGGCAGCAGGCTCTTGCCCTCGGCTCGCACCTTCGAAGCGGCGCCTTCGTCGACAGTGACGGAGCCGCGCAGTTGCAGGTGATCTGCAATCCAGCGCTTGCGGGCCTGGCTTTTTTGCGTCGGTGCCACGAGGAGCGTGCCGATGGCTTCGCCCTTCGCAAGCCGCAACAGGCAATCGGGCTCACGGCCCCAGGCGATCACGGTCGAAGCGCCCGAACCCGCGGCACGTTTGGCAGCCAGCACTTTCGTGATCATCCCGCCCTTGCCGATGGACGAGCCTGCGCCGCCGGCCATCGCTTCGATCGCCGGATCGCCGGCTTTCGCTTCGCGGATGAAAGTGGCTTTCGGGTCGCGACGCGGATCGGCGGAGTAAAGGCCTTTCTGGTCGGTGAGAATCACGAGCGCGTCCGCCTCGACGAGATTCGCGACGAGCGCGCCCAAGGTGTCGTTGTCGCCGAACTTGATTTCGTCGTTGACGACCGTGTCGTTCTCGTTGATGACCGGCACGACTTGCAACTGCAGCAGCGTGACGAGCGTGGAACGCGCGTTGAGGTAACGCTCGCGGTCGGCGAGATCGGCGTGTGTGAGCAACACCTGCGCCGACGCCATTCCCTGCTCACGCAGCTTGGTCTCGTACATCTGGGCCAGGCCCATCTGCCCCACCGCGGCGGCTGCTTGCAGCTCGTTGATCTCGTGCGGGCGCGTCGTCCAGCCCAGGCGCTTCATGCCCTCGGCGATGGCACCACTGGAGACCATGATCACTTCGCGCCCTTCGCGCGCGAGCGAAGCGAGCTGCCGCGACCATTCGCCGATCGCGCCTTCATCGAGGCCGCGGCCATCGTTCGTCACGAGGCTGGAGCCGACCTTGACGACAATGCGCCGCGCGTCGCGAAGCACGGCAGACGTGGCTTGCTCAGGCATCCTGGAAGCGCGGATCGATTTCGGTCGGCGGCTGTTCGGCGATCTGCAGCGCACGCACGTGTTCATACACGGACTTCACGAGCGTGTCGGTGCCTTCGCGGGTGAGCGCGGAGATCTGGAAGACGGGGCCTTTGTACTTGTAGCGCTTGACGAAGTCCTTCACGCGCGCTTCGCGTTCCTCCGCCGGGATCATGTCGACTTTGTTCAGCACGAGCCAGCGCGGCTTGTCGTACAGCGCCGGGTCGTACTTCTTCAGCTCGGCGACGATGGCTTTGGCCTGCGCGACCGGATCGACGCCCTCATCGAAGGGCGCGATGTCCACGAGGTGCAGCAGCAATCGCGTTCGTTGCAAGTGGCGCAGGAACTGGTGACCCAGGCCCGCACCCTCGGCCGCGCCTTCGATAAGGCCCGGCACGTCGGCGACAACGAAGCTTTGTTCCGGTCCGACACGCACGACGCCCAGGTTCGGGTGCAGCGTCGTGAACGGATAGTCCGCGATCTTCGGCCGCGCATTCGAGATCGCGGCGATCAATGTGGACTTGCCCGCATTCGGCATGCCGAGCAGGCCGACATCGGCCAGCACCTTCAGTTCCAGCTTCAGCTGCTTCTTCTCTCCGGGCCAGCCGGGAGTCTTTTGTCGCGGCGCACGGTTGATCGAGCTTTTGAACCGCATGTTGCCGAAACCGCCGTCGCCCCCCTTGGCGATCATGATCATCTCGCCGGGCTTGAGCAGTTCATACAGCACTTCGCCCGTCTCTGCGTCGCTGATGATCGAGCCGACGGGCATCTTCAGCACGATGTCGTCGCCCGCGGCGCCGAACATGTCGGAACCCATTCCGTGCCCGCCGCGCTTGGCTTCGTGCCGGCGCGAGTAACGGTAATCGACGAGCGTGTTGAGGTTTGGGTCGGCGAACGCATACACGTGACCGCCCCGGCCACCGTCGCCGCCGTTCGGGCCGCCGAATTCCTTGTACTTCTCGTGGCGAAACGAGACGCAGCCGTTGCCGCCATCGCCCGCAGCGATGTCGATGAATGCCTCGTCGACGAACTTCATGATGTGCCGATTAAAACAAAAAGGCCCCGCATGTTGATGCGGGGCCTTCGTGTGGAAGACCTGACCTTAAGCCGGCTCGACGCTGACGGTCTGCTTGTTCAGCGGACCCTTGGTCTGGAACTTGACGTGCCCGTCGACCAGCGCAAAGAGCGAATGGTCGCGGCCGACGCCGACGTTCGTGCCGGGATGGAACTTGGTGCCGCGCTGGCGCACGATGATGGAGCCGGCGCTGATCAGTTCACCGCCGAAGGCCTTCACACCAAGCATCTTGGGCTGGGAATCCCGCCCGTTTCGCGTAGAGCCGCCGCCTTTTTTCTGTGCCATTTCAAAAGCTCCTAACGGTAGTTCAGGCAGCGATCGCGCCGATTTGCAGTTCGGTGAACTGCTGGCGATGGCCCTGGCGCTTTTGATAGTGCTTCCGACGGCGCATCTTGAAGATGCGCACCTTGTCGTGCAGCCCGTGCGCCACGACAGTGGCTTTGACAGTCGCACCGGACACCAGGGGGGTGCCGACCTTGTGGCTGTCGCCGTCGACGACGGCGAGCACTTGGTCGATCACGATTTCCTGGCCGATGTCCGCAGCAATCTGTTCTACTTTGATCTTTTCGCCGGAAGCAACGCGATACTGCTTGCCACCGGTTTTTATGACCGCGTACATATTGACCTCGATGAAGGGTGGCCCGAATGGGCCGTTGATCTCTGAACGGGCGGATTCCCGGAGAGCCCGCGATCATAGCATAGTTTGCGGTTACTCACGGACTAGCCACTGGCGTTTTCTATAATCCTTTCACCTTGAGCGCCTCTTCCACCAGCACGGCCAACGTCCTTTCCCTCATCGCCGGCGACATGGTCGAGGTGGATGCAGTCATCGCCCGCCGGCTCGACTCCGGCGTCCCCCTCGTCGGCGACGTCTGCCGCTACATCATCGGTGCAGGCGGCAAGCGATTGCGGCCGGCGCTCCTGCTGCTCATGGCGGGCGCGCTCGACTATCGCGGCGATCAGCGCTTCAACCTCGCGGCCGTCGTCGAATTCATCCACACCGCAACGCTGTTGCACGACGACGTCGTCGATGAATCGACGCTTCGCCGAGGCCGCGCGACGGCGAACGAACGCTTCGGCAACCCCGCGAGCGTGCTCGTGGGCGATTTCCTTTATTCGCGCGCCTTCCAGATGATGGTCTCGGCGGGGCAAATGCGCATCATGGAGATCCTCGCCGATGCGACGAACGTCATCGCGGAAGGAGAAGTCCTCCAGCTGATGAACATGCACGACGCCGGCCTCGACGAAGCAGCGTACCTGCGTGTGATCCGCTCCAAGACAGCGAAGCTGTTCGAGGCAAGTGCGAGGCTGGCCGCGGTGCTCGCGGGCGCGCCCGCACAACTCGAAGAAGCATGCGCAACTTATGGGCAGGCGCTGGGAACTGCTTTCCAGGTCATCGACGATGTCCTCGATTACGACGGGGACGCTGCAGAGATGGGCAAGAACCTCGGCGACGACCTTCGCGAAGGCAAGGCCACGCTGCCGCTCATCGCCGCCATGCGGCGCGGCACGAAAGAACAAAGCGCGCTGATCCAGCATGCGATCGAGACGGGCGGCGCGAGTGAACTGGGCGCCATCGTTGCGATCGTGCGCGAAACGGGCGCGCTTGAAATCACGCGCGACGCGGCCGCGGCAGAGGCCGCGCGTGCGATCGATGCTGCGAAGCAGCTTCCCGCGAATATTTACAGCGAGGGTTTGCTACAATTGGCGGCTCAACTGCTTTCGCGCCGCGCCTGAATCGTTTTCAAGCTGCCGGCGATGCCTGGCAGACGGGGTGTAGCTTAGCCTGGTAGAGCGCTACGTTCGGGACGTAGAGGCCGGAGGTTCGAATCCTCTCACCCCGACCAGTTTCTTCCCCGTACTTCCCCGCGTGTCTTCGTACCAACTGCGTTACAGATACCGCGGCAGCAATGATTTACAGCTAAGGGTCAATCAGCGATGATCCAATGGCCCCTGCTGAGCTCGGCGAGGCTGGGGCATTCATGTTCCTATCGCCAATGGCCGCTGTCGATCCTGTAGTTTCCGAATCGCCCTCCATGGCCCTCCCCGGCCTGGCGCGCGCACTCATTTCAGCGGGCAAGCTCGGCCAGAAGTCGGCCGAGGACATCTCCCGCAAGGCGCAGGGCAACCGCATCAGTTTCATCGCCGAACTCGTCGGCTCCGGTTCCGTATCGGCAGCCGATCTTGCGCACACCATGTCGACGGCGTTCGGTGCGCCGCTTCTGGACCTGGCGGCGATCGATTCGCAGCGATTGCCGAAGAACCTGCTCGATACCAAGCTGTGCCAGGCATTGCGCGTCGTGGTCCTTTCGAAGCGCAACAACCGCCTGATCGTCGCAACGGCCGATCCGTCCGACCAGCAGGCCGCGGAAAAAATCAAGTTCTCCACGCAGATGGGCGTGGACTGGATCATCGCCGAGTACGACAAGATCACGAAGATGGTCGAGGCGCAGGCCACGACGGCGACCCAGGAGATGAACGAGATCGTCGGCGAAGACTTCGAGTTCGACGAGTCGACGATGTCCGAGGCGCCGGAGGACCAGGAGGCGGCAACCTCCGAAGTCGAGGACGCCCCGGTCGTCAAGTTCCTCCAGAAGATGCTGCTCGATGCCTTCACCATGCGCGCATCGGACCTGCATTTCGAGCCCTACGAATTCCAGTACCGCGTGCGGTTTCGCGTCGACGGCGAGCTGCGCGAGATTGCGTCGCCCCCGATCGCGATCAAGGAAAAACTCGCTTCGCGCATCAAGGTGATCTCCAAGATGGACATCTCCGAAAAGCGCGTGCCGCAGGACGGCAAGATGAAGCTCAAGGTCGGGCCCGACCGCGTGATCGACTTTCGCGTGAGCACGCTGCCGACGCTCTTCGGCGAGAAGATCGTGATCCGTATCCTGGATCC
>DATJJL010000282.1:0-2062 GCA_035492155.1 Ramlibacter sp.
GCCGGCGGTCGGCGTGACTCACAACATCGCCCGATCATGAAAGTCATCAGCTCGATCCAGGAATTGCGCGACCAGTTGCGCGGCCAGAACCGCACCGCCTTCGTGCCGACGATGGGCAACCTGCACGAGGGCCATCTGTCGCTGATGCGCCTCGCGCGCCAGCACGGCGACCCGGTGGTGGCGAGCATCTTCGTGAACCGCCTGCAGTTCGGACCGAACGAAGACTTCGACAAGTATCCGCGCACGCTCCAGGCCGACATCGACAAGCTGCAGAAGGAAAACGTCTACGTGCTGTTCGCGCCGACGGAACGGGACATGTACCCGCAGCCGCAGGAATACCGCGTGCATCCACCGCACGATCTCGGCGACATCCTCGAAGGCGAGTTCCGCCCCGGCTTCTTCACGGGCGTGTGCACGGTCGTGATGAAGCTGATGTCGTGCGTGCAGCCGCGCGTCGCCGTGTTCGGCAAGAAGGATTACCAGCAGTTGATGATCGTGCGCGCGATGACCGAGCAGTTCGCGCTGCCGTGCGACATCATCGCCGCCGAAACCGTCCGCGATGCCGACGGCCTCGCGCTCAGCTCGCGCAACCGCTTTCTGACGGAGGCCGAGCGCGCCGAGGCGCCGATGCTCGCCGTCGCGCTCGCGCGCGTGCGCGAAGGCGTGCTGTCGGGCAATCGCGACTTTGCGAAGCTGGAGCAGGAAGCTGTGGCGTCGCTGGCTGCGCGTGGCTGGAAGCCGGACTACATCGCAATCCGCAAGCGTTCGAACCTCGTCGCGCCCGCCGCGCACGAGCTGGACGCGCCGCTCGTCGTGCTCGCCGCCGCGAAGCTCGGCGCGACGCGCCTGATTGACAACCTCGAAATCTGACGGCCAGAAGGACTAGCCATGCAACGCAACATGCTGAAGTCGAAGATTCACCGCGCCGTGGTCACGCACTGCGAACTGCACTACGAAGGCTCGTGCGCGATCGACGAGAACCTGCTCGAAGCGGCGAACATCGTCGAAAACGAGCGCATCGATATCTGGAACATCAACAACGGCGAGCGCTTCTCGACGTATGCGATCAAGGGCGAGCGCGGCAGCGGCATGATCTCGCTGAACGGCTCGGCGGCGCGGCGCGCGCAACTGGGCGATCTGGTGATCATCGCGGCGTTCGCGAACGTCGACGAGGAAGAACTGAAGGCGGGCTGGAAGCCGGATCTGGTGTTCGTCGACGAAAACAACGTGATCAAGGGCAGCCGCGACCACGTGCCGACGCAAAGCTGGAGCTGATCGCTCCGCTGCCTGAATCATCTGCACGACATCACTAAAGGCGCTTGCGACAAGCGCCTTTAGTCTTTTTTGCCGCCGCCCTTCCCGTGCGCGGCCTTCCCGTCGACCCACGACGTGATCGACGCCCACTGCTCCAGATCCTTTTCGACCCGGCTCTTCGCGACGTCCCACAGCGTCAGGCCGTGCGCCGCGAGCTGCACGTAGTTCTGCGTGTCGCGCAGATAGCCGAGCACGGGCAGATCGAGCCCTTCGACGAAGCGATGCAGTTGGTCCGCGGACTTGGTGCGCGCATCCACCCGCATGCCGACCACGCCGATTTCGATTGCGCCCTTGCGTACGGCTTTCTCTTTGGCGAGGCGTTCGAGAAATTCCTTGGTCGCGAGAATATCGAAGATGGACGGTTGCAGCGGCACGATCACCTTATCCGCCAGCGACAACGCCAGGTTCAGCCGGTTGCCGTGCAGTCCGGCGGGCGTGTCGATCACGGCCTGCTCGAGGCCTTTGGGCGGCTTTGCCGGGGCATCGGGGTCGACCTCCCAGGTTTCGATGGCTGGCAGGGTTTCCGGACGCAAATCCAGCCATGCGTGCGCGGACTGCTGCCGGTCGAGGTCGGCGAGCGCGACCCATTGGCCTTCCGCCGCGAAATAGCCAGCCAGATTGGTCGACAGCGTGCTCTTGCCCACGCCGCCCTTTGGATTCGCCACCACGATCACCGTCATGAATTCTCCCGGGAAGATGGCTGGCGCTGGCCAGCCGGTTTGCCGCTCGACTTCCGGCCCGCCCGCGC
>DATJJL010000283.1:0-6688 GCA_035492155.1 Ramlibacter sp.
TAGTCCTGCACGAGCACCACGGGGTCCGCACTGCGTGCTTCGGCCACCACCGCGTCGGCGAACATCTGGTTCACCTCGACGTAGTGCTGCCAATCCGATTCGCGAAACACAGGCCGCACGTGCGCAACGTGACACAGCGGCCACAGGCCTTCGTTCGAGAAACCGTAGTAATAGCCTTCTTCCTGCTCGGGCGTGAGCCACACGCGGCGCAACTGGTATTCGCTGCGGCCGGGCGGCAGCGTCACACGATCGTGACGATCCACTGCTCGCTTGTCCCCTGTGCCGCTGCCGTGTGCGATCCACGTGCCGGCGCACGCCCGCATGATCGGCTCGACGGCTGTGACGAGGCCGCTGGCAGGGCGCTTCACGATCAACTCGCCGTCTTTCTGCTCGTGAATGTACGGCTCGCGATTGGAGACGACGATCACCTGGTCACCGCGCAACTGCGTGCGAAGCAGCGATTGCAAACGCTGCACGTCCCATTCCTGCTCGGGGCCGAGCGAGCGTCGATATTCGTCCTGCAGGTCGCGCAGGCGCTGGCGAAGTTCGGCGGCGATCGGCGCCAGCTCCGGCGCGGCGCCTGAGATCGGACGCACGAGGCCTTCGCCACGCAACAACGCACGCGCACCCGAAACCCAGCCGCGCCAACTGAGTTGGGCGACGATGACGGTGACCAGCGCGATCGCGGCGCCCAGTCCGCCGATCAACGCGATGAGGTATTGCCGCGTGTCCTTGCTTCGCCGCTCGATGAAACTCAGGTCGTGCATCAGCACGAGGCTGCCGACCTGTGTTCCGTCTTCGGTAGTGATCGGATGCATGCTCACGTGCACCGGGCCGCCTTCGAGTTTCAATTCGGGATCGCGCGCCTTCGCAAGCTCCGCGGCGTCCCTGCAGGTGAGATCCTTCGGAAACTGCTTCGACCCCGTGAGCTGCCCCTCGGGCGAGCACCATCCGATCGCGACGAGGCGTTCGTCCTGCACGGCGCGATCGAACAGGGCTTGCAGTTTGCGTCCGCGCTTTTCCTGCAATGCTTCTGCGACGGAATCGGAGAGCGTGTTCGCGAGGAGTGTGCCGCGCATGTCGAGGTCGTGCGCGAACCACCTCAGCGTGAGGCGGTCCATGAGCGGCACCGAGAGATAAGCTGTCGCCGCGACGATGAGCGCGAGCGGAACGAGAAAGCGAAGCTGCAGGCGGAAGGTCTTCATCGGCGGTTTTTCTGCCAGATCGCGATGATGATCAGGCCGTAGGAGATCACGCGAACGCCATAGAAGATCGGGTTGCTGTCCGGGACCTGCAATCCGACCGCAAGGGCGCGGCTGGCGCACTCGAGCGCGAACGACAGCGCGAAGTACATGAAGAACATGTCGTGCGTCGAGCGCCAGAAGCGAAAGAAAAAGAGGGCGACGACCAGCGACGCGAGCGAGATCGCTCCGCTCAGGAAGATCGAGATCTCGTTCATCGCTCGCCTCCCCCGACCAGGCCGACGATCAGCAGCAGCAGCGAAAAGAGCGTCACGGCGGAGCGCAGCGGAGTCAGGTCGATATCGGGCAGGGCCAGCTTGTCGACGACAAGAAGGACGTTGCTCACGGTGAGGCCGGCGAAGCACAGCGCGCTCCAGAACAGCAGCGGGGCACTATTGGTTCGCCATCCCCGCAGCAGCAGCCCGAAGCAGGTGAACGCGGTCAGGGCGCACAGCAGATAGATCAACGGTCCCATGTCACTCCTCTTTCCCCGGCCCGTCTTTGCGCAGGCGGAAGGCATCAGCGAACTGGTGGGCGCGGCGGTCTTCGCGCGAATGGATCAGCTCGGTCACACCGAGCAGGTTTTCGGAATAATGCGCCGCGAGTTCGTTGACCAGCTGCGAAGCCTCGGCCGAGGGCTGCCAGCACCAGCCCGGCGGGCAAGCCGCAACGAAGCTCGCTTCGACGAGCTGCTGCATCAATTCGGCGGCGCGCGCCTGCGTGACGTACAGGCGCCGCGCAAGCATGGGTGCGTCCCAAGTCGTGCCGGGCTCCCCGCGCAGCAGGAGCATGGCCTCGAGATGCGGCACCGAGGGCACGCTCGTCAGGATGAATCGCCGGACCTCGTCCGGAATGGGGCGAAACATTTCCCCCAATATAACTCAACGGCTAGCTCTACCGTTCGGGCTGGCCCAGCGGCATCTTCTCGCTGCGTCGGTCCGGGCCGAGGATCGCGATCAGGCCCGTCAAGTCCTGGTCGAGGCGAGTGAGCGTTTCCAGATCGAGTTTCGACAGCGCATCGGGCAACACCCCTGTCACTGGCGCGGGCGCCTTCTTCAGGACGGCCGTACCGCGCGCGGTGATCTTCAATTGAAGTGCGCGGCGATCGTTTTCCGCGCGAACGGCGATGACCATGCCGCGTTCGATCAGAGGTTTGATCAGGTTGCTCGCCGTGGACTGGTGGATGTCCATCGCGCGTGCGAGCTCATTCACGCCGACTCCCGGCTTGTTGCGAATGACGCTCAGTGCCCAGACCTGCGCACCGGCAACGCCCGCCTTCTTCTCGACGTCGCGGAAGTGGCCCTTGATGGAGTTGAAAACGCGCCGCAACTTGCGAAGGACGAATGTCGCAGCTTCGTGCTGTGTGGGCGCCTTCCTGCGGGCGGGCGAGCGGGGGGAGGGCTGCGAGGCGGGCATCGAGGAATGATAGCGTTACTTGACCAGAAGCACGGGGACTTTGGCTTCGGTCAGCACCCGCTGCGCAACACTGCCCATGAGGACGCGGCCGAAGAATCCGCGGCCGTGCGTTCCCATCACGATCATGTGCACGCCCTCGGTGTCCGCCCTTGCCACGATCTCGTCCGACGGGGGCCCGACGACCCACGCCGTGCGAAAGGCGATCGGGTGGCGTTTGAGGAATCGCTCGATCGGCTCGAGCACCTTCTGCGCTTCTTCGCGGTGGTAATCGCGCACCACGTTCGCGCCGACCAGGGTCTTGACTCGCGGAGGCACGGGGGCCTGCACGTGAAGCACGACGAGCTCGTCGCCGCCGGCGAAAAGGTTGTCGTGCGTGGTGAGGAAGGCAAGCGCCTTCTTCGTGTACCTGCTGCCGTCGACGGCCAAAAGGACTTTCATGTCGTCAACGCAGCACGAGGACCGGGATCGCGCTGTGCGTCAGCACATGCTGGGTCTCGCTGCCCAGCAGCACGCGCTTGATGCCCTTGCGCCCGTGCGACGCCATGATGATCAGGTCGCACTTGTTGCGCTTCGCCGCGGACATGATGGATTCCGCGACGAGGTCCGAATGGGCGACGACGCTTCTCGATTTCACGCCTCGGGCCCGCGCTTGCCCGGTAACGGCATCCACGATCTCCTGCGCGCGCTGCGACCAGCGCCGCTCCGTTTTCGCGACTTCCTCGGTGGGGATCGAGATGCCGCCTTCGAAATAGCTCGTGGGATAGCGCGGCACGACATTGAGCGCCACCAGTTCCGCGCCGGTTGCGGCGGCGAGTTCGATGCCGCTGGCGACCGCCTTCTTCGAAAGCTGCGAGCCATCCGTTGCCACGAGGATCTTGCGATACATGGGATGTTCCTTCGTTGTTGCCGTCAGCTTAGAGCGGCTCACGGCCGGGTGGTTGACGAAGGTCAACCCCGGCGCGCCGGCCGCCCCGTAGCCTCGCACCATGAAAGCTTTCGCCTTCGCGCTCGACGACCCCGCCGAATGGGCGTCGTTCAGCCGCGCGCTGCCGTCCTCGCGCTCCATGGAATCGTGGATTGCGATCGAGGGCATGTACTGCCCGGCGTGTTCGCTCGATGTCGAGGACGCGCTTTCGTCGTGTGCGGGCGTGCAGGCTGTCGAAGTGAACGGCGGCACGGGCACCGCGCGCGTGACGTGGCAACCCGAAGAGGGCAAGCCCTCCGAGTGGTGGCGCGCCCTGCAGCGCGCGGGTTACGGCGCCGCGCCTGCAGGGGATGTCTTCACGTCCGCACCGCGCCGCCGCGCGCAGCGCGTGCTCCTGTGGCGCTGGCTCGTCGCGGGCTTTTGCATGATGCAGGTGATGATGTATGCGGTGCCCGCGTACATCGCCGAGCCCGGGGACATCACGCCCGACATCGACAGCCTGCTGCGCTGGGCCTCATGGCTCATGACGTTGCCGGTGGTCGCCTTCTCGTGCTGGCCTTTCTTCCAGTCCGCATGGCGCGACCTGAAGCATTGGCGCGTCGGCATGGACGTGCCGGTCGCGCTGGGTCTTGCGATCGCATTCGCTGCGAGCACTGCTGCCACGTTCGACGCGCACAGCGTGATCGGCGGCGAAGTGTGGTTCGACTCGATCACGATGTTCGTGTTCTTCCTTCTCTCGGGGCGCTTGCTGGAGTCGCGGCTGCGCGATCGCACGGCCGGTGCGCTCGAAGCGCTCGCGCGCCGACTGCCCGACACGATCGAGCGCCGCTGCGAAGATGGCACGTATGAGCGCGTGGGCGTGCGGCGACTCGCAGCAGGCGACGTGATCCGCGTTCTCGCGGGTGAAGTCGTCCCTGCGGATGGCGAGGTGATCGAGGGCCTGGGCGCGCTGGACGAATCGCTGCTCACGGGCGAATCGAAGCCCGTCGGGCGAGGCGAGGGTGATGAGGTGGTGGCGGGCAGCCACAACCTGTCTCGCGCCATCGTCGTGCGAGTCACCCGATGCGGCGAGGCAACGCGCTTCGCGGAAATCGTCGCGCTGATGGAGCGCGCGGCTATGGACAAGCCGCGTGCAGCGCACGTGGCCGACAGGATCGCCACGCCGTTTCTCATCGGAGTGATCGTTGCGAGTGCCGCTGCTGGTGCATGGTGGTGGTCCGCCGGCCCGGCGCATGCGCTGGGCGTGGCCATCGCCGTTCTCATTGTCACGTGTCCGTGTGCGTTGTCGCTCGCGACACCTGCGGCCGCGCTTGCTGCAGCGGGCGCTCTCGCAAGACGCGGCATTCTCGTGCGGCGCCTGCAGTCGCTCGAAACCTGCGCGGACATCGACACGGTCGTCTTCGACAAGACGGGCACGCTCACCGAGCCGAATCTCGCGGTGACCGGCATTCGCACACGAGAAGGCGTGGACGCTGCGGATGCACTCGCAATGGCGGGCGCGCTGGCGCAAAACTCCCTGCATCCGGCTTCGCGCGCCGTTGCTCGCGCTGCGGGTGCGAGCATCCTGCAGGCGTCGAACGTGCGCGAAGTTGCAGGGTGCGGTGTCGAGGGCGATGTGCGCGCTGTTCATCTGAAGCTCGGCTCCGCGGTGTTTTGCAATTCATCGCCCGGGGCTTCGTCGGCGAGCGAAGTGCAACTCGCGAACGACACCGGCTGGCTCGCGACTTTCGATCTCGAAGAGGACATGCGCGTCGACGCGCCTGCGGCCGTCGCAGCACTGCACAAGCTGAGTGTGGATGTGCAGCTCCTTTCAGGCGATCTTGAGCTGGCAGTCGAACGTCTCGCAGGACGCACCGGCATTGCGCGAGCGCACGCCCGGCAAACTCCCGAAGACAAGCTGGCGCACGTGAGCGCGCTGCAATCGCAAGGACACCGCGTCGCCATGGTGGGCGACGGCATGAACGACGGCCCGGTGCTCGCGCGTGCCGACGTGTCGATCGCGATGGGCCATGCCGTGCCGCTCGCGCAGGCGAAATCCGACTTCATCATCCCCGGTGCGCAACTCGGTGCCGTGCCGAAACTCGTGCAACACGCACGCCGCGCGCGCCGCATCATGCGCGAGAACCTCGCGTGGGCTGCTGCCTACAACATCGTGTGCGTGCCTCTTGCCGCACTCGGCTGGATGCCGCCGTGGCTCGCGGGCCTGGGCATGGCCGCGAGTTCGCTCGTCGTCGTGCTCAATGCATCGCGCCTTGCAAGTTTCGCGAAAGAAAACTGAACGATGGACATCCTGTTCCTGCTCATTCCACTTTCTGTCGTGCTCGGGCTCGTGATTCTCGGTGCACTCGGCTGGGCCGTGTGGCGCGGGCAATTCGATTCTCTCGAAGCGGAGGGCGAGCGCATTCTTCGGTCGGATTGACTTCCGTCAAAGGCGACCCTTCGGCGCAAAGGGACACTCGCCCGGTCACGCTCTTCGAGGGAAATTCCATGACCGACAGTTCCGCGCCCGCGGTCAATTACAACGACACCGTCATCCGGCAGTTCTCGTTGATGGCCGTCGTCTGGGGCATCGTGGGCATGCTGGTTGGCGTCATCATCGCCGCGCAGCTTGCCTGGCCCGAACTCAATTTCGGCATTCCCTGGCTCAGCTACGGAAGATTGCGTCCGCTGCACACGAACGCGGTGATCTTCGCGTTCGGCGGCTGCGCGCTGTTCGCGACCAGCTACTGGTGCGTGCAGCGCACGTCCCACGTGGCGCTGTTCATGCCCAAACTCGCTTCGTTCACGTTCTGGGGCTGGCAGGCAGTGATCGTCGCGGCGGCGATCTCGCTGCCGCTTGGCTACACCACATCGAAGGAATACGCGGAACTCGAGTGGCCGATCGACATCCTGATCACGCTCGTGTGGGTCGCCTACGCGATTGTTTTCTTCGGCACCGTCGGCACGCGAAAGGTCAAGCACATCTACGGGGCCAACTGGTTCTACGGCGGCTTCATCCTCGCCGTCGCCTTGCTGCACGTGGTCAACAGCGCGGAAGTGCCCGCGGGCTGGATGAAGTCCTACTCCGCCTACGCAGGCGTGCAGGACGCGATGGTCCAGTGGTGGT
>DATJJL010000284.1:0-4992 GCA_035492155.1 Ramlibacter sp.
GTCGCGGTAGCTCCAGCCGGTTGCGCCCATCGCGGCCCAATCGTCGAAATCCGCATGCTGCCCACGGATGTAGAGCAACCCGTTGATGGCGCTCGAGCCGCCGACCACTTTACCGCGCGGCCAAGAGATAGCACGGCTGCCTGTGGCCTGTTGCGGCTCCAATGGAAACTGCCAGGTGAACCGCGGGTCGTAGATGGTGCGAAAGTAACCCACGGGAAGGCGCAGCCAGAAGTTGCCGCCCTCCCCGCCCGCCTCGACCAGCAGCACGCGGCAAGCCGGGTCTGCACTCAGCCTGTTGGCCAGCACGCAGCCGGCGGAGCCGGCGCCGACGATGATGTAGTCGTATCCGGCTTGCGCCGACGTCATGCCTTCACTGTCTCAAGGAAAGGCTTCGGGTCGAAGTATTGATCCGCCCTCAGCGCGCCCTGGATCTTGGCGTTCGCCACGAAGAAGTCGGTCACCTGCTGCAGCCACTTGGTGAC
Organism: Ramlibacter sp.; assembly: GCA_035492155.1. Taxonomy (GTDB): domain Bacteria; phylum Pseudomonadota; class Gammaproteobacteria; order Burkholderiales; family Burkholderiaceae_C; genus Ramlibacter. Next base: position 483 of record DATJJL010000284.1, read on the forward strand.
GGTGCCGTCCTGGTAGTTCTTGCGCCACTCGGCGTTGGTGAAGTACTTCGACGCCTTGAACTGCTGCTTGAAGTCGGCAAGCGGCACTTCCTTGTACTGAGTCTTCTGCAAAATCTCCGCGGCCTCGTCGGGCTTGCCCGTCACGATGTCGTTCACCTCCGCCCATGCGGCAATCAGCTTGTCGACGACGGGGCGATTCTTGTCGTACCAATCATTGCGCGCGGCCCAGCCGCCCATGATCGCGGCTTGCGGGAAATACGCCGACGCGTCGACGAGCTTGCGCGCGTTCGGCACCTTCTGGCGGATCGTCGTGTCGAAAGGAACCCACAGCGCGACCGCCGGCACCGCGCCGGAGATGAACGACGTGACGGCTTCGGTCATGCGCTGGTTCACGATCTGCACGTCCTTCGCAGGATCGACGTTGGCCGAGCGCAGCGCGCGATCGAGGAAGACGTGCGCTGTGGTGCCCGTCGTCGTCGAGATCTGTTTGCCCTTCAAGTCCGCGAGCGACTTGATGTCGCCCTGCACCCAAAGCTGCGCCGTCGCGTATTCGATGTTGTTCATGAGGAACGCCTTCCCCTGGCCGCGCGCAGGGAAGTTCGAGATGACGGCGCCGGTGGCGAGCATGTCGAGGCTGCCGCCGATCATGGCCTGGAAGAGCTCCAGGCCCGTCGTGAATTGCGATAGTTCCAGCTCGATGCCGTGCTTGGCGAACGCGCCGTTTTGCTGGCCGATCCAGATGTGGCCGTCGACGGCGGGCGTGTGCAGGTAGCCGACCTTCACCTTTGTGCGCGACTGCGCGAAGGCGGGCAGCGCCGCGACGCTCGCTGCCGCCGCGGCGGCCTGGATGATGTGTCTGCGTTGGATGGCCATGGTGTCTCCTTGTGGTTCCTCGGGGCTGGGTTCAATCGGCGAGCCGCACGGCCTGCCGGGCTTGCGCCTCGTACTCCTGCATGACGAGATCGCGAATGTGCGCGCGCAGCTCGACAAAGCGCGGGTCTTCGTGCACGTTCTCCGCACGCGGATAACCGAAAGGCACGTCGATGACCGTGCGCACGCGCGCGGGCCGTGCGGTAACGACCACGATGCGCGACGAGAGATAGATCGCCTCTTCGACAGAGTGCGTGATGAGCAGTACCGTCTTGCCTTCGCGCTGCAGCACTTCGAGGAGCAAATCCTGCATGGCCGTGCGCGTCTGCGCATCGAGCGCGCCGAAGGGCTCGTCCATCAGCAGGAACTGCGGACGCACCGCATACGCGCGAGCAAGTGCGAGGCGCTGGCGCATGCCGCCGGACAGGTGCTTGGGGAAATGGTTCGCAAAATCGGCCAGGCCCATCAGCTTCATGTAGCGCTGCACGATCTCTTCGCGCTCGCCCGCCGGCGTGCGGTTCGCGCCGAGCTTCAGGCCGAACTCGATGTTCTGCCGCACCGTGAGCCAGGGGAACACGCCGTATTCCTGGAAGATCACGCCGCGATCGGGGCCGGGGCCACTCACCGGTTGACCATCGAGCAGCACGCGGCCGTGCGTCGGCTCGACGAAGCCGCCGAGGATGTTCAGCAGCGTTGTCTTGCCGCAGCCCGAGGGGCCGATGATCGACACGAACTCGCCCTGGCGAATGTCGAACGACACGTCGTCCAGCACCTTCATCGGGCCTTGCGCCGTGGGGAATTCGACACTGACGCCTTCGAAGCGGATGCGCACAGGCGCTTCGGCGGGTTGCAGCACGGCGTTCATGCGATGCGCTCCTGCCACGCGACGAGCCTGCGCGCGATCATGCGCAGCACGATGTCCATCGCAAGCGCGATGCAGCCTATGCAGATGATGCCGACATAGATGATGTCGAGCTGGAAGAAGGCCGACGCGTTCTGGATCAGCGCACCCAGCCCCTGTTGCGCGGCGATGAGTTCGGATGCCACCAGCGTTGCCCAGGCCACGCCCAGCGCGACGCGAACCGCGGTGAGGATGTGCGGGACGGTGAGCGGCACGATCACCTTGCCGAAAATCTCGACGTCCTTCGCGCCCAGCGTGCGCGCGACCTTGACGTAGATCGGGCTGATCTGCGCGATGCCTTCGTACATGACGATGACGCCCGAAAAGAACGACGCGTAAAAAAGGATCGCCGTCTTGGCCGCCTCGCCGATGCCGAAATACACGATGACCAGCGGGATGAGCGCAATGGGCGGCAGCGCGCGGAAGAAGTTGATGACGGGATCGATGAACGTGCGCAGGCCCTTGTACCACCCGAGGCCGAAGCCCACGGGCACGGCGAGAGCCACGCCCAGCAGCACGCCGATGAACACGCGCTGCGTGGACATCCAGATGTCCATCCAGAGCCGGCCGTGCGCGAGCTCCACGGCGCGTGCGGCCACCTGATGCGGCGCGGGCACGAGTGCGGGGTTGATGAGCCCGCTTGCGCGCACGGCGTACCAGAGCAAAAGGATCAGCGCCCACGGGGCGAGGACCATTCCCGCCCGCGCGAGAAATCCATGTTTACCTAACATCCTATCAATAGTACCATTGGGCCCGTGCGATCAGCTTGGTTGTTTCCCTAGGCGCCATGTCGGCAAATCTGCTCGACGGCCCCGTCCCGCGCTATATCCAGCTCGCGGACCTCATTCGCCAGCGCATTGCGCGGGGTGCGTTGCCGCACGGCCACCAATTGCCCACGCTCGAAGCATTCATGCAGGAGTTCGGCGTGGCGCGCGTCACCGCCCGCCAGGCCGTGGAGCTGCTTTCGCGCGAGGGGCTCGTGTCGGCCCAGCGCGGCCGCGGCACCTTCGTCACCGGCACGCCGGCGCGCGAGCGTGTGATCAACGTGGTGACCACGCTCGACGAGCTTGCGCGTGTTTACGAAGACACGCAGCCCAAGATCGTCAACATCGACGAATCGGTGAGCAGTGCGCCGCTCGATATGGCCGAAGGCGCACCCGCCCCCAGCTATGCATTCATGCGGCGCGTTCACTCGCGCGACGGCCGGGCCTACTGCGTGATCAACATCTACCTCGACGAGCGCATCTTCCGCCGCTCGCCGCAGGCGTTTCGCAGCCGCACCGTCATCCCGCTGCTCACGTCGATGAAGAGCGTGCACATCCACGCGGCGCACCAGGTGCTGACGATAGGCACCGCAGACGCCGAGGTGGCGGGCCTGCTCAACGTGCCGTTCAACTCGCCGGTCGCGCAAGTGCGCCGCATCTTCAAGGACGCGTCCGGCACCGTGATCTACCTGGCGGACGTCACCTATCGCGGCGACGCCATCCGACTCGAAATGGATTTGAAGCCGTGACATTGCCACCGCTGCCTGCAGCGCCCGTGCAACCCGCGAAGATCGAAGCATTTGTCTTCCGCGCCCCGATCGCGTCGCCTGTGAAAACATCGTTTGGTGTGATGCACGACAGGCCCGCGGTGTTCGTGCGCGTCGAGGATCGCGATGGCGCGTTCGGCTGGGGCGAGGTGTGGTGCAACTTTCCCTCGTGCGGCGCGGAGCATCGCGCACGCCTTGTCGAGACAGTCGTCACACCGCTGCTGCTCGGTCGCGATTGGTCCAGCCCTGCCCAGGCCTTTGCACACCTGCATGCGCGCACCGCCGTGCTTGCGATCCAGTCGGGAGAGCCGGGGCCGATGGCGCAAGCGATCGCGGGAGTCGACCTCGCCTTGTGGGACTTGTGCGCGCGCCGCGCGGGTGTGTCGCTGCGCCGTTTTCTCGGAGGCACGCGCGATCGCGTGCAGGTGTATGCCAGCGGTATCAACCCCGACCGGCCGGAAGAAACCGTGGCGCGCAGTCGCGCTGCCGGCTATCGCGCGTTCAAGCTGAAGATAGGCTTCGATGCCGCGCAGGACATCGCCAACCTCGAAGCATTGCGCGCGCTGCTTGGCGACGAAACGCCGTTGATGGCGGATGCGAATCAGGGGTGGAGCTTGCAGGATGCGCTTGCCATCGTCCCGCGCCTGCAAGCCTTCGGCCTGGGCTGGCTCGAGGAGCCATTGCGCGCCGATCGGCCTTGGGCGGATTGGAAGATGCTCGCTTCGGCGACATCGATCCCACTCGCTGCAGGCGAGAATCTGCTGGGCACCGACGCATTCGATGACGCGGTAGCGCACTCACCGCTTTCCGTGCTGCAACCGGATCTCGCCAAGTGGGGCGGCATATCCGGCTGCTGGCCTGTGATCGCAGCAGCGCAGCGGCGTGGCCTGCGTTATTGCCCGCACTTCCTCGGTGGCGGCATCGGCCTCATGCACTCGGCCCACGTACTCGCGGCCGCGGGTGGCGACGGCATGCTGGAAATCGACGCGAACCCGAACCCGCTTCGCACGCTGCTCTCGCCTGAGCTCGGTGTGGTGCACGAGGGATGGTGCACATTGGGCGAGCTTCCCGGCATCGGTGTCGATTTCGACTCGCGTGCGCTTGCGGCCCAACTACCCGCCCTAGCTTAGTTAGTCTGTCACCCCGGCGAAGGCCGGGGTCGTTGGCTTTTGCTTCCTCACCCGGTTTCCATTCCATTTGCCGGCCTC
>DATJJL010000285.1:0-11294 GCA_035492155.1 Ramlibacter sp.
GACGGTGTGCGAACGCGTCGGGAACACTTTGGAGAGGACAGCGACATTGAGGCCCGCGCGTGCCAGCTGCAGCGACGCGCGCATTCCGGAGCCGCCGGCACCCACGATGACGACGTCGAACTTGCGGCGGGCGATGTTGGAAGAGGTGTATGCCATTGTTCTTAAACCCGCCACAGGACTTGAACGGCCCAGCCTGCGCAGCCGAGGAGATAGATGATGGTGAAGATTTCGAGCACGAGGCGCACGCCGACCGGCCTGACGTAGTCCATCCAGATATCTCGCATTCCGACCCAAACGTGGTACAGCAGCGCGACGATGGTGGCGAACGTGAGCATCTTCATGCCCTGGCCCGCGAAGAGGCCGGCCCACTTGTCGTAGCCGATCGGGCCGCGGGTGAGGACAAGCCGTGCGAGCACGACGATCGTGAAGATCGCCATCAGCGCTGCGGTGACGCGCTGCGCAAGCCAGTCGCGGGCGCCGTAGTGCGCGCCGACGACGGTGCGGCGCGATCCGTAATTCACTGCCATTGTTTTGGTCTCCGTCGGGTTAATACAGGCCGAACAGCTTCGCGCCGAGGATGACGGTGAGTGCGAGGCTGATGGCGATCACGGCGACCGCCGAACTCTTGCCTCGCTGCTTGGTGACGGCGGCGTGGCTCACATCCATCCAGAGGAAGCGCAGGCCGCAGAGGAAGTGGTGGAGGTAGGCCCAGATGAGGCCGAGTACGACCAGCTTGACCAGCCAGCCGGGCACGAAGCCCAAGCCGTTGCCGAATGCGCTGCGGAATTTCGCGAACGAAATTTCCGAGGAGACCGACTTGTCGAACAGCCAGATGATGAAGGGCATCAGCAGGAACATCGCCAGACCGCTGATGCGGTGCATGCCGGATGCGATGGACGCTGCGGGCCAGCGATAGCCCGGCAGGTCGTCGAAGGCGTTGATGTTTCGGAATTCAGGGCGCTTCTTTGCAGGCTCGGTCATGAGGGGCGCTTTCTTCGCGGAGGTCGGCGGGGAATCCGAAATTTTATGGCATCGCAACAAACCGATACGCGGACTCGGCAATTATTCGCAGCGTGGCTGACGCAAAGCGGACAGCAACAGGGGTCAACTCAGCTCGTTGCGGTAGTGATGCGTGTCGGTGCGATAGAGCCCGCGTCGCAACTCCATCGGTGTGTCGTTGTATGTGTATGCAAGGCGCTCCACGCTGAGCAGCGGCGTGCCGCTGGGCACTTTCAGCAGCGCGCCCGATTGCGCATCGGCAGCAACCGCGCGGACCTTTTCTTCGGCGCGAACCATGCGAACGCCGAACTCGACTTCGAACATCGCATATGTCGGGCCCTGGTACTGCGCCATCTGTTCCGCCGTGATGCCTTTGAACGGCGCGCCGGGCAACCAGAGGTCTTCAAGGATCGTGGGCACGCCCTGGAAAGCGAGCACGCGGCGAGCCTGCACGACGGTGTCGCCGGTGCGCAGCGCGAGCAGCCGGGCAATCTCTGCAGTGGCGCGCGTGCGCTTGCATTCGAGGATCGTGCGCTCGGCGGGGCCTTCGCCGGCGACGTCGCCGCTGTCGGGCATCAGCCGCAGGAACCGGTATTGAACATGGTGTTCGGCATGCGTCGCGACGAAGGTGCCCTTGCCCTGGCGCCGCACGACGAGATTTTCGGCGGCGAGTTCGTCGATCGCCTTTCGCATGGTGCCCTGGCTCACGCGGTAGCGCGCGGCAAGGTCCATCTCGCTGGGGATGGCTTCACCGGGCTTCCATTCGCCCGATTGCAGGCTTTGCAGGATCAGCCCCTTGATCTGCTGGTACAGCGGGCTGAACGCCGGTGTGGCCGAAGTTTCGGCGACGTCGGCGGAAGGCGTGGATGAAGCCATGATCGAGGCAATCATATCTTATATAAGATAGAAGACAAATTGACGTCTCAGGGTTTTCGCGAGTAAACTCGCCGCCTGCAAAAGCGCCTCGCGCGCATGCGGCCCCGAGCCGCCCGACCTGAATCCGACCTGAATTCCAGTCACTTCCAAACGGAGAACTCCCCATGAGCAAGAAGCCTGTTCGCGTCGCCGTCACCGGTGCCGCCGGCCAAATCGGTTATGCCCTGTTGTTCCGCATCGCGTCGGGAGAGATGCTCGGCAAGGACCAGCCCGTCATCCTGCAGCTGCTCGAAATTCCTGACGAAAAGGCGCAGAAGGCCCTCAAGGGCGTGATGATGGAACTTGAGGATTGCGCATTTCCGCTGCTCGCCGGCATGGAGGCTCACTCCGACGCCGGCACCGCTTTCAAGGACACCGACTACGCGCTGCTCGTGGGTGCTCGCCCGCGTGGCCCCGGCATGGAGCGCAAGGATCTGCTGTCTGCCAACGCGCAGATCTTCACGGCGCAGGGCAAGGCCCTGGACAAGGCCGCATCGCGCAACGTGAAAGTGCTCGTCGTCGGTAACCCGGCCAATACCAACGCGTACATCGCGATGAAGAGCGCACCGTCGCTGCCGCGCAAGAATTTCACCGCCATGCTTCGCCTGGACCATAACCGCGCGCTGTCGCAGATCGCCGCGAAGACGGGCAAGCCGGTCGCCTCCATCGAGAAGCTCACCGTGTGGGGCAACCACTCGCCCACGATGTACGCCGATTACCGCTTCGCCACGATCGACGGCAAGTCGGTCAAGGAGTTGATCAACGACGACGCATGGAACAAGGACGTGTTCCTGCCCACCGTCGGCAAGCGCGGCGCCGCGATCATCGAAGCGCGCGGCCTGTCGTCCGCCGCGTCTGCTGCCAACGCCGCCATCGACCACATGCGCGACTGGGCGCTGGGCACCAACGGCAAGTGGGTCACGATGGGTTTCGCATCCGACGGCCAATACGGCATTCCGAAGGACATCATGTTCGGCTTCCCGGTCACCACGGCCGGCGGCGAATACACGCTGGTCGAAGGCCTGCCGATCGACAGTTTCTCGCAAGAGCGCATCAACGTCACGCTGAAGGAGCTGCAGGAAGAGCAGCAAGGCGTGGCTCACCTGCTGTAAAGCAAAACATATCGCAACGCGACCGATGGCCGACTGGAACCCTGCGCTGTACCGCCGCTTCGAAGACGAGCGGACGCGTCCGGCGCGGGAGCTTCTCGCGCGCGTGCCTCTGGAGAAGCCGCGCGTCGTGTTCGACCTGGGCTGCGGCCCGGGCAACTCCACCGAATTGCTCGTTCAGCGTTTCCCCGATGCGCATGTGGTTGGAATTGACAACTCGCCGGCGATGATCGAAAGCGCGCGCAAGCGCCTTCCGGGCACCGAGTTCGAGCTTGCCGATGTCTCGACGTGGCAGCCGGCCGAAGCACCCGACCTGATCTACACGAACGCCACGCTGCAGTGGGTGCCGGACCATCGCGTCCTCTTTCCGCGGCTTTTCTCGCTGCTCGCACCCGGTGGCGTGCTCGCAGTGCAGATGCCCGACAACATGCAGGAGCCTTCGCATCTCGCCATGCACGAGGTGGCGGCGCAGGACCCCTGGCGCGACGCGATCGGTGACGCGGCGAAAGTGCGTCAAGCCATCCTGCCCATCGGCGGCTACTACGATCTGCTCGTGAAGGATGCTTCGCTGGTGGATGTGTGGCACACCATCTACCAGCACCCGATGGCGTCGCCCGCCGCGATCGTCGAATGGCTGTCGAGCACGGGGCTGAGGCCCTTTGTCGACAAGCTTCCCGAGGGCCTGCGCGCAAGCTTCGTCGCGCAATACGAACGATGCGTCGCGCGCGACTATGCGGTGCGTGCCGACGGCAAACTGCTTCTTGCTTTCCCGCGCCTGTTCGTCGTGGCGCAGAAGAAGGCATGATCGCGAGGGTGCATCCGCGCGAGGCGTTGCTCGGCGCGCAAGCCGCAGCCATCGCACTGCCGGTGTGCGACCACTACAGCGGCGTCGAAGCGCGCATGCGCAAGAGCCTGCAGCTGCAGCAGGAGATGATCGACGAGTTCGGCGCCTGCGTGTTCGACGTCACGCTCGATTGCGAGGACGGCGCCCCCGTGGGCCGCGAAGCCGAACACGCGGAGCTCGTCGTTGCGCTGGCGCTCGCCGCACCCGCCAAGGCGCGCGTCGCTGTGCGAGTGCATCCGGTCGACCATCCGAAGTTCGAACAGGACGTCGCGATCGTTGCGGGCAACGCGGGCGCGAGGCTTTGCCACATCATGCTGCCGAAGGTGGAAAGCGCCCAGGACATCGATCGGGCATGCAAGGCCATCGACGCAGCGGGCGCCGCGCATCTTCCGGTGCATGCCCTCATCGAATCGCCCGCAGCGGTGCATCGCGCTTTCGACATCGCTGCGCATCCGCGGCTGCAATCGCTGTCGTTCGGCCTGATGGATTTCGTGTCTGCGCACGGTGGCGCAATTCCGTCGGAAGGCATGTCGGTCGAAGGGCAGTTCACGCATCCGCTCGTCGTTCGCGCCAAGCTGGAAATTTCTTCCGCATGCCACGCCCAGGGGAAAGTCCCCTCCCACGGCGTCGTGACGGAATTCAAGGATTCGCAGGCCTTCGGCAGGGCCGCACGGCGCGCCGCACGCGAATTCGGCTACACCCGCATGTGGAGCATCCATCCGGACCAGATCCGGCCGATCCTGGAGGCCTTCGCGCCCGAAGCGAAGGAGATCGACACCGCGGCAAGGATCCTCGTCGACGCGCAGGCGGCCGACTGGGCGCCCATCAGCCACGCGGGAAAACTGGAGGACAGGGCTAGCTACCGTTATTACTGGCAGGTGCTGGAGAGGGCGCACCGAACCGGAAGGAAGCTGCCGCAGGAAGTACTGAAGTGGTTCGACAACAGGAGACAAACATGAAAGCCCTACTGATCCCCATCGCGATCGCGATGACCCCGCTGCTGGCCGTGTCGCAGGCGCACGCGCAAGCTTCGGCGCCCGCGAAGGCGAAGGCCGCACCCGGCAAGAACAAGAAGCTCGCCCACTCGGCGCAAAAAGCGGTCGAGGAAGTCACGCCCATCGAAGAAGACCAGACCACGCAGCTGAACGACGAAGAGCTCGCCACCGCGAAGCACGTGTATGTCGGCGACCTGCCGTGCGAGCTGGGCGCGAAGGTGAAGATCACCCCGATGAAGCGCGCGGGCTTCTTCATGGTCAGCACGCAGCACTACCGCTTCCGCATGCACCCGGTCGAAAGCCGCACCGGTGCGATCCGGCTCGAAGACCCGCAGCGCGGCGCGATGTGGCTGCAGCTCGGGAACAAGTCGATGCTGATGAGCCAGAAGCTCGGCCAGCGCCTGGCCGACGAATGCCAAAGCCCCGAGCAGATCACCTACGCCGAGAAGCTGAAGGCAAACCCGCTGCCTTCGATTCTTGATTCCACGCCCGGCCCGCAAAGCACGTCGACCATCAAGCAGCCCGGCGGCTGAAGCCACTCGACAAACACGCACCCCTGAACGGAGAAAAGAACCATGTTGCAAGCCTATCGCGCACACGTCGCAGAGCGAGCCGCGCTCGGCATCCCGCCGCTGCCGCTCACCGCAAAGCAGACGGCCGAGTTGATCGAACTGCTGAAGAACCCGCCCGCGGGTGAAGCCGCATTCCTCGTCGACCTGATCACGCACCGCGTGCCTGCAGGCGTGGACGATGCTGCGAAGGTCAAGGCGAGCTACCTGGCCGCCGTTGCGCATGGCACGGAAAAGTGCGCGGTGATCTCGCGCGAGAAGGCAACGCAACTGCTCGGCACGATGCTCGGTGGCTACAACATCAGCCCGCTGATCGACCTCTTGGACGACAAGGAAGTCGGCGTGGTCGCTGCAGAAGGCCTGAAGAAAACGCTGCTGATGTTCGACCAGTTCCACGACGTGCATGAGAAGGCCAACAAGGGCAACGCGAATGCCAAGGCCGTGCTGCAAAGCTGGGCCGACGCCGAGTGGTTCACGTCGCGTCCCGAGCTGCAGCAGTCGCTCACGGTCACGGTCTTCAAGGTGACGGGCGAGACGAACACCGACGATCTTTCTCCCGCGCCCGACGCGTGGAGCCGCCCCGACATCCCGCTGCATGCGCTGGCGATGCTGAAGAACCCGCGTCCCGGGATCACACCCGAAGAAGAAGGCAAGCGCGGCCCGGTCAAGTTCATCGAAGAGCTGCGCGCGCGCGGCAATCTTGTCGCGTATGTCGGCGACGTGGTGGGCACCGGTTCGTCGCGCAAGTCCGCGACCAACTCCGTGCTGTGGTTCACCGGCGAAGACATTCCGTTCGTGCCGAACAAGCGCTTCGGCGGCGTGTGCCTGGGCGCCAAGATCGCGCCGATCTTCTACAACACGATGGAAGACTCGGGCGCGCTGCCGATCGAACTCGACGTGAGCCAGATGAACATGGGCGACGAGATCGAACTGCGCCCCTACGAAGGCAAGGCACTCAAGGACGGCAAGGTCATCGCCGAGTTCACGCTCAAGAGCGAAGTGCTGTTCGACGAAGTGCGCGCCGGCGGCCGCATCCCGCTGATCATCGGCCGCGGCCTCACGGCCAAGGCGCGCGAGGCGCTGGGCCTTGCGCCTTCCACATTGTTCCGCCTGCCGAAGGCACCGGTGGATACCAAGAAGGGATTCACGCTCGCACAGAAGATGGTCGGCCGCGCATGCGGCTTGCCGGAGGGGCAGGGCGTGCGCCCCGGTACCTATTGCGAGCCGAAGATGACGTCGGTGGGTTCGCAGGACACTACGGGCCCCATGACGCGCGACGAGCTCAAAGACCTCGCGTGCCTCGGTTTCTCATCCGACCTTGTGATGCAAAGCTTCTGCCACACGGCCGCATATCCGAAGCCGGTCGACGTGAAGATGCATCATGAGTTGCCCGACTTCATCAGCACGCGCGGCGGCATCAGCCTGCGCCCGGGCGACGGCATCATCCACTCGTGGCTCAATCGCATGCTGCTGCCCGATACCGTCGGCACGGGCGGCGACAGCCACACGCGCTTCCCGATCGGCATCAGCTTCCCTGCGGGCTCGGGCCTGGTGGCTTTCGGCGCCGCCACCGGCGTCATGCCGCTGGACATGCCCGAGAGCGTGCTGGTTCGCTTCAAGGGCCGGATGCAGCCGGGCGTCACCCTGCGTGACCTCGTAAACGCGATCCCGCTCTACGCGATCAAGCAGGGCCTGCTGACAGTCGCCAAGCAAGGCAAGAAGAACGTGTTCTCCGGCCGCATCCTCGAGATCGAAGGCCTGCCCGACTTGAAGGTGGAGCAGGCGTTCGAACTGAGCGACGCATCTGCCGAGCGTTCCGCAGGGGGCTGCACGGTGCACCTGAACAAGGAACCGATCGTCGAATACATCAACAGCAACATCACGATGCTGAAGTGGATGATCGCCAACGGCTACTCGGATGCGCGCACCATCAATCGCCGCATCAAGGCGATGGAAGCGTGGCTCGCGAACCCCATTCTGCTCAAGGCCGATGCCGACGCCGAATACGCCGCCGTGATCGAAATCGACCTGGCCGAAATCCACGAGCCGATCGTCGCTTGCCCGAACGATCCCGACGATGTGAAGACGCTGTCGGATGTCGCCGGCGCGAAGATCGATGAAGTCTTCATCGGCTCGTGCATGACGAACATCGGCCACTTCCGCGCGGCATCGAAGCTGCTCGAAGGCCGGCGCGACATTCCGGTGAAGCTGTGGATGGCGCCGCCGACCAAGTTGGACGCGCAGCAGCTCACCGAGGAAGGTCATTACGGCGTGCTCGGTACCGCGGGCGCGCGGATGGAGATGCCCGGCTGCTCGCTGTGCATGGGCAACCAGGCGCAGGTGCGTGAAGGCGCGACGGTGATGTCGACCTCCACTCGCAATTTCCCGAACCGCCTTGGCAAGAACGCGAATGTGTACTTGGGCTCGGCGGAACTCGCGGCCATCTGCTCGCGCCTCGGCCGCATCCCGACCAAGGACGAGTACATGGCCGACATCGGCGTGCTGAGCGCCAACGGCGACAAGATCTACAAGTACATGAACTTCGACCAGATCGCCGACTTCAAGGAAGTCGCGGACAAGGTCGCTGCTTGATTTGACTGTCACCCCGGCGCAGGCCGGGGTCGATGGCGATGGATGCTGCACGGCGGCTCCGCCGGCCGCGACCCCGGCCTGCGCCGGGGTGACATCTCAATGCAGCTCCAGCTCTCTATGCTCGCCTAGCGTCGGCTGTTTCCCTGTGACAGCCGCCTTGGCGAGCTTGTAGAGCTGCGTCGTCTTGCTTTCCTTGATGTCCCAATACTCGGCGTGCAGGATGCGCACTTGCACCAGCTCGAGGTCCGGATCTGATGCACCGCCGGGGAACCAGCCGCGCGCCAGCGCATTGAACAGGTGCTGCTTCATGCGCAGGTCTTCGCTGGTCGTCGCCTGCCCCGTGATCGACACGTAGGTGTCCTTGTGCGAATCGGCATACGTGACGTTCACGCTCGAGTCTTCACGAAGACGCGCGCCCAGCTCGGTCTTCTTCGAGACGAAAAAGAACAACATCATGTCCGGCTCGAGTGATTTGTTCTGTGTCGTGAGCGGATGCGAGTAGAGGCGTCCGTTCGAGTGACGGTGGGTCAGCATGCCAAAGCGCATGTGCTTGATGAGGTCCCATAACCTCTTGTGCGGATCGGGCGGATGGCTCACGTTGATCTCCTGCTGGTGCAAGACCATGCTGGGCCGCGCGCCATTTGTGCGCCGTCATCTGCGCTCCGGGATCGGTGTGCGACCGCGCCGACAGGTCTGAAGCGCAACAAGAAAAAAGCGGCCGTGTGGCCGCTTTGCGTGGACTTGCAAACCGATTAGAAATTCATGCCAGTTCGAGATGACAGGTCGTCCCAGAATGACTCGGGTACGAAAACATCTTTCAAATCGTCGCGAGTCGGAATTTTCAAATTCAGAGCTGCTGCTGTGAGGGAAATTTCGTTTGACAATTCGCGCAACATCCAATCCCGCTCGGTGGCGTTTCGCAGTGCGTTTATGTCCTTAAGAATTTCCTTTGTCGCCAAGAGGAGCTTTGCGGACCCTTTGGTCTTGAAGTTCCATTTGGGGAGATCCTTTTTCAAGTTGTCCGCAGCGATCTTCCACCCGATATCCATCTCGATATTGGCCGCCTCACCTGAAAGTACAGGAGGTTCCGCAGTCGCCGCCTCTCGTTGTTTCGCGGACGGTTGAGACGACCTCGGGGGATTCGCCGGCTCCTGAACAGCGAGAGGCGCTGGGCCGGTGCGACAAGAATGCGCCTCGGTGAAGGCGTCGTTCGCCAGACGCGGGGCAAAAGGGGAAACCACGGACTGTCCTGCATGTGATGCAACGGGCGGTACCAAAGTGACCTGTATGCCCTGCTTGCGCATCGCTTCGATGAGTTCCTCGCCATCCGAGGCGTCGTAGTTTGCCTCAATGGCCGGCACCGGGACGCCTTTCAATACAGCCGCTGCGATGGCGGTTGAGATTTGTCTTTTGGTCTCAAATGCTTGATTGCTGTTGTGCCGCGGGATGTCGGCCCATTGAGCGAGATCCAGCTGGGCTTGTTGCGGATTCTGGGGAGGCAGCGCCTGCTGTTGAGACGCCGCGCCGGGTCTCACTACCGTGGTGAATACGGGTGCTACACGAGGCATGGACTTTCCTTTGTTGATCTGACTTTGACCAACGCTGGGTAACGCGGGTCCTGCTTCAGTTCCCGAGACTATGGTTTGAGTTCAGCGCGCGCAGAGCTTCGGCCGTCGCTGCGTCCGCGGGAAAGAAAGTTTCCAGCGCAAGCTCCTGTAGCGTTACATCCACCGGCGTGCCGAAAATCGTCGTCGTGCTGATGAAGCTGAGCGTTCCGGCGCCGGTGCGAAAGCGGAACGGCATCAGCACCCCGGGCAATTCGCCTTCGATCGTCTCGTCGCAACCCTCGGGCACCGGCAACGCGCGCAGTTCGTCGAGCAGTTGCGCAAGCTGGCTGGCGCCCGTCGCGTGAATCTGCTGGCGCAGGCGCTCGAAGATGTGCGCGCGCCATTGCACGAGATTCGCGATCTTCGGCGCGAGCCCCTTCGGATGCAGCGACAGCCGCAGCACATTGACCGGCGGCTGGAGCAATGACGCGTCCGCGCCCTCCATCAAGTGCGGCAGCATGCGATTGGCTGCGACGAGGTTCCAGTGACGATCCACCGCAAGTGCGGGGTAGGGCTCATGACTCTTGAGGATCAGCTCGACGGCCTGACGCGCCGGCGCCAGCGCAGGATCGTCCAACGACCGCTCCCGATACATCGGTGCATAGCCCGCGGCGACGAGCAGCGCATTGCGTTCGCGCAGCGGAATGTCCAGCCGTTCCGCGAGCCGAAGAACCATCTCGCGGCTCGGCGCCGATCGGCCGGTCTCGACGAAGCTCAGGTGGCGCGTGGAAATCTCAGCTTCCTGTGCGAGATCGAGTTGCGACAGCCGCCGATGCTGCCGCCAGTGGCGCAGGTAATCGCCGAACGCGCGAGGCGCGGCGTGATGCGCAATCGATGGCGAAGTGTTCATGGCGCGGATGGTAGTGCGGCTGGGCGTACTCGCGATTACCTGCGGCGTAATCGACGTTGCGCGGGCGCGGCGGAATCATCGAGGCGCTTTCAACCCAAAGGAGCCTTCCATGTCGATCTTCCAGTCCCCGAAGTTCCTGCGCAACGTGCTGTTCGCCGATGCCGCGTCTTGTCTGGCCACCGGCGCGCTGCAAGTGCTGTTCACGCAACCGCTCGCCCAACTGCTCAATTTGCCTGCACTCTTGCTGCAATCGACCGGCATCTTCCTGCTCGCGTACGCAGCAGTTGCAATGCTCGTCGCGACACGCGAGCCAATTCCGCGCTCGCTCGTGTGGGTCTTCGTCGTCGGCAACTTCGCGTGGGCCGTCGGCTGCATCGTGATGCTTGTCGACCACATGGTTTCGCCAGCGGTGCTCGGCGAAGCATGGATCCTTGCGCAGGCCGCGGCCGTCGTCGTGCTCGCCGAATTGCAGTGGACAGGCCTGCGCCGCTCCCGTCCGATCGGTTGGGCCTGAAGTGCAAGGGGCTTTGTCTCGATCTTGTATGCTTTGGCGAACCGTTCCACCAGCTCCGAGAGAGAAAGCCCCCATGACACGCGTCTTCAATTTCAGCCCCGGCCCCGCGACGCTGCCGGAATCCGTCCTGCGACAGGCCGCCGACGAAATGCTCGACTGGCACGGCAGCGGCATGTCGGTCATGGAGATGAGCCACCGCGGCAAGGAGTTCATCGCGATCCACGCCGAAGCCGAAGCGCTCGTGCGAGAGCTGATGGGCGTGCCGTCCAACTACAAGGTGCTGTTCATGCAGGGCGGCGC